>JANPIS010000306.1:0-17939 GCA_031425095.1 Chthoniobacteraceae bacterium | reverse complement strand
AGACCAGGAGTGGCGAGTACTATGGAGCACCGATCTAATCAGTCGATCACAACAAACAGATGCTGATATCACTCGACGCTCTGGCGTGGCTGCGCATGCTCGACAATCCTGAGGTGAACTACCGCTTCGATGTCGTCGAAGTCCTGCTGCGCGACGACGAGCCGGAAATTCACCTCATCCGCGATGCATTCCCCCTGCCCGAGCCTTACTTCTGAACAGCGGAAGGTCCACTTCAGCCGCCGCCACAGTCCGCCGCGCGAGAGAGTCGGATCCAATTGCTGCGCCGCCGGCGGCGCCGCGACGGGCGCGTGCTCAACGAGCAGATGCTTGAGCGCACGCGTGGTGTTTTCGATCGAAAACTTTTCTTCCGCGGATTGCCGCCCGCGCTCGCCACACTGGCTGGCAAGCGTGGAATCCTGAAGCAACGCAGCCGTCCGATCCGCCAGCGCGCGCGGGTCAGCCGGTGCGACGAGGAAACCCTCGACGCCGTCCGAGATCATCTCCGGCACCCCGGCGAGGTTCGTCGAGACGACAGGCACCCCACTGCGCATCGCTTCCATGATTACCGTGGGAAGATTGTCGCTCCCGCCCTCCGCGTCGGGGACGCACGCGAGCACGAAGACGTGGGCTGCAGCGAGCAGGGACCGGACATCGGACTGCGCGCGCGGGCCGAGGAGCTTCACGGTATCTGAAAGGCCCGCGCGGTCGATCTGCGCTTGGAGTTCCGCCTCGAGTGGCCCGCCGCCGGCGATGCGACAATGGAAGGCAAGTCCACGCTCCCGCAACAGCCCACAGGCCTCGATCAGGTATCGGAAGCCTTTCTTCTCCACGGAACGTCCGACGGAAAGAATGAGCGGCGCCGCCCCTGGAGTCTGTCGCGGCGGGAAGTCACCATCGATGCCATTGAAGACTCGAAACACTTTGCGCGCGGCGAACGAATACTTCGTCGCCATCCACTTTCGCGCGTAGTCCGTTTCGGTGACCACAAATCTTGCCGCGCGGACCAGCTGTTGGTTCGTCACGGGAAAGTCCGTCTCGCAGAAGATGTCATTCGCGTGGCCCGTGAAACTGTAGCCGATGCCGAAGATCTCATGCAGCCACCACGCCGTGCGCGCCGCGACGCCCCCGAAGTGCGCATGGACGTGACGGATTCCGCGTTCACGCAGCTGCGGCCCGAGCCAGAGCGCTTCGTAGATGCGATTGAGATCGCGAGTGCGATCCTCCGGCGCGAGGCGACGCCGCACGCGACCCGGGATGTCGATCGCAGCACGCAGCGCGTCGCTTTCCGGAAGGTAGAGCACATTGGCCGCAAGCTGCGCCGCGACCTCCGGCGGATCGTCCGGTCGCCGAATCGAGACGAGCAGCGGCTCCATGCCCTGCCGCACCATCTCGATCGCCTCGCGATAGACAAACGTCTGCACGAAGCTCGGGAACCTCTCGTAGAGGTACGCGAAACTCATCGCACCGGCGCCAGTGGTCGCGCCGCTCGCGCTTCGTCGTAGATCGTCTCCAGCTTTTCGATCGCCTTCCCCTGCTCGAAATCCTCGCGCACCGCACGCGCCGCAGCCTGGCCGTAGATATAGAGCATGTCCGCGTGATCGGTGAGCTCACCCATGGCGCGAAAGAGCGCCTCAGCGTCCTTTTCGGCCACGAGCAAGCCCGTGCGCTCATGGGTCACTGCCTCGGGAATCCCGCCGTGGGTCGTGGCGAGGACCGGAAGGCCGGTAGCCATCGCTTCGAGCATGGAATTCGGCACACCTTCCTGGTTCTGGTCCGGCGGCATCTCACTCGGATGCACGAAGACGTGCGACTGCGCATAGAGCGCCGCAAGGTCGCGCTGATTGAGAAATCCGCGCAGCTCCACGGAATCGGCGAGGCCAAACTCACGCGCGAGCGCAGCAAGTTCTTCTTTCATCGGACCTTCACCGGCGATGGCGAAGCGCGCCTTCGGATGCCGCGCATGAAATTTCGCGAAAGCCTGGAGCGACGTGCGCAGTCCTTTCTTCGCAATCAAGCGGCAGGCTTGCACAAAACGCCACGAGCCGTCCGCCGGCAGCGGTCGCTGTGTAAATGGAAAATCCTCCAGCGGGATGCCGGTGCGATTCAGCCGTAGCTTTTCGCGCGGGCAGCCCCACTGCTCGAGCGCCGCGAGCAACGAATGTGAGCGCGCCAGGACCAGCGGCACGGCGCGCAGCAGTTCGCGCATCCGATCGTCGTAACCCCCCTGCTGCGGGCGAGACTGGATATCCATTCCATGAAAAGAGACCACGCAAGGCTGCGTCCACTCCCGGATGAACTCGAGGAGATGCACGCCGGTGTGGCCGAAGTACACATGCATGAGATCGGCCGGACGCCGGCGGAGCAGCTTGAGCAGAACCTGCAACTCGCCGCGGTAATACACCGGTGGTTTGCCCGCGACATACTTCAGGAAGAACCGCTTCACGAAGTTCTTCCGCGCCCGTGGGATCATCTCGATGTCGGGAAAAGGAAACGTCGCCTCCTCCATGCGTTCCCGCGCGAGGATGAAGGTGCGATACCGCCGCAGGCCGGTAACCTGCCGGTAAATGTGCCGCATCTCCGGCTTCAGGAACGTCGTGCAGTAGCTCGCGACGATCGGGCGCGGGTCGGCATCGGCGGAAGCTGCGGGCATGAGCGGCGACCTAAGCCTCCGCACGGGCACTCGACGCGGCGACAATTTGCCCAAGCCGCGTCTTCAGCTTCTCGATCCCCTCCCCGCCTTCCGCGGAGATCGGCAGCACCTCGATCTTCCGATAGCGCGTCTTGAAGTGCTTCAGCTTCTCCTTCGAGTCGGCGAGATCCATTTTGTTGGCGATCACGATCCACGGCCGCTCGCCGAGCGTCGGATCGTAGAGATCGAGTTCCTTGCGCAGCTTCTGCAAATCCTCGATCGGCTCGCGTCCTTCGGTGCCGGCCATATCGAGCACAAAGACGAGCAGCTTGCAGCGCACGATGTGGCGGAGGAATTCGTGGCCGAGTCCGACGTTGCGATGCGCACCTTCGATGAGTCCAGGGATGTCGGCGACCGTGACGCGTTGAAAGCCCGGTAACTCGACGACGCCGATGTGTGGCGTGAGTGTCGTAAAGGGATAGGGCGCCACCTTCGGCTGGGCCGCGGAGATCGCGCGCAAGAGCGTGGACTTGCCGGCATTCGGATAGCCCACGAGCCCGGCGTCCGCGATCTTGCGCAGCTCGAGGTAGAAGTCGCCCTCCTCGCCTGGCACGCCTTCCGTGTACCGCGTCGGCGCCTGATTCCGGGAACTCTTGAAGTGCACGTTGCCGAGCCCGCCTTTGCCGCCCTTGCAGAGGATGAACTCCTGTCCCGGCTCCGTCAGGTCCGCGATCATCTCGAGTTGCGTGGGATCCACGGGTGCCTTGCGATCGCGCGACTTCTTTTCCGGTCCTTCCGGCGTCTTGGAGAAGTCGACGAACATCGCACCGTCGCCGTGTTCGACGTCCGGGTCCGAGTCGTCCACCGCTTCGGTGGGCAGCCGATACACGATCGTCCCAATCGGCACCGGTACGATCTTGTCCGGCGAAGATTTTCCGAAACACTGCCGGCCGTGACCGCGATCGCCGTTCTTCGCCTTGATGATCGGCTCGTAGAAGAAAGGCGTGAGATTGTCCTGATGCGTATCGGCGCGCAGAATCACCGAACCGCCACGGCCACCGTCGCCGCCGTCAGGTCCGCCCATCGGCACGAAGGATTCACGCCGGAAAGAAACGGCGCCGTCTCCACCGTCCCCGGCCTTGGCGTGAATACGGATGTGATCGATGAACATGGCGGGGAATGTCGCGGCTCACACCGCGCGTGTCGAGGGATGAGCAGACGGTGACTTTCTTGCGACGAGCTCCTCGTAAAGTCCGTGCACCTGCCGGGCGATGGCTTTCCAGGAGAAGATCTCCTCGGCGCGCTGGCGTCCGGCCTGACCGAACGCCCGAGCCTTCGCGGGATCGGCCATGAGCTGATTGATCCGCTCCGCAAGTTCGCGCGAGAAGATCTCCGGATGCGTCGCTTCAAACGGGCTCTCCGTCATTTGATTCAGGGGGACGAGGTAGCCCGTCTCGCCTTCGACGACGACTTCCTTGATGCCACCAACGGCGCTCGCGACGACGGCCGTCTCACACGCCATCGCCTCAAGATTGATGATGCCAAAAGGCTCGTAGATCGACGGACAGCAGAAGACCGCCGCATGCGAGTAGAGCTCGATCTTTTCGGGGTTGGAGACCATCTGCTCGATCCCGATCACACCAGGTCGCTTCGCCTTGGCGGCGGCGACCGCGGCGTTCATCTCGGCGGCGATCTCCGGCGTGTCAGGCGCCCCAGCGCAGAGCACGACCTGGAAGCCCGGCGCCAGATGCTCGATCGCACGGACGAGGTGGACGATCCCCTTCTGCCGCGTGATGCGTCCCACGAAGAGCACATAGGGCTGGCGCGGATCGACGCCGTATTTCTCCAGCGCGCCGGTCGTCTCGACGCGGCGATACTCATCGAGGTCGATGCCGTTGTAGATGATCGGCACGCGCTCGGAAGGAATGTCGAAGTAGCGATGGATGTCTGCCTTGGTTTCCTTCGACACGGCGATGACCGCGTCCGCCATCTCCAGCGTGGTCTTTTCCACCCAGCAGGAAAAATCGTACCCGCCGCCGATCTGCTCGCGCTTCCACGGGCGCAGAGGCTCGAGCGAATGCACCGTCACCACGAGCGGCAGCCCATAGTTCAACTTCGCGAGGATTCCACCCAAGTGCGTGTACCACGTGTGCAGATGCACGACATCGGCGTCGATGTTCGTAGTGTTCCAGTCGAGGCAGCGCTGGATGGCTCCGAAGACCGAGTGAAGCTGCTTCGGCGCGGTGTAGGCAGAGGCATCGAGCCCGTAACCGGTGGCCTTCAACGCAGCCGTATCGATCCGCTGCTCGCGCGTTTCCTTGCCGTAGCAGCGGACCTCGACCTGCATGAGTTTCGCGAGCTCGCGGGAGAGGTAATCCACGTGGACGCCGGCACCGCCGTAGATGGTGGGCGGATATTCGTTGGTGAGAAAGAGGGACTTCATCCGAGCGGGATTTGGCTGCGCGCCGGAGGAATGTCCAGCGCGGCTTGTGCAATGAGGCGAGATGCGCTTTGGTCCGCGCACGTAATGAACCTCCGAATTTTCGCCGCAGTGCTCCTACTCGCGTCGATCGGCCGGTCGGTGGAACCAGCGAACGTGTCGAGCTGGCTGGAGCGCATTCGCGTCGAGCATCAACTGCCCGCACTGGCGGCCGCGGCCTACGACGAAGGCGGGCTGGTGGCGATCGGTGCGACCGGTCGGCGAAGGGCGCGTGCCAACGAATCCGTGACGATGGACGATCAGTGGCATCTCGCCTCGTGCACCAAGTCGATGACAGCGTCGGTGGCGGCCATGCTGGTGGAAGAAGGAAAGCTGCGCTGGGACACGACGATCGGGGAGAGTTTTCCGGACTTCGACGCGATGAGCTCGGCATGGCGCGAAGTGACGCTCGAGCAGTTGCTCGTGCATCGCGGCGGCGCACCGCACGAGCCGCCAGCGGATCTCTGGAAAGTGGCGTGCGCGCGGGAGGGGTCACCCACCGAGCAGCGCACTCGCTTTGTCCGCGGCATCCTCTCGCGGGCGCCCGAGAAGCCGCCCGGCAAGCACTGGATCTATTCGGACGCCGGATACGCAATCGTCGGCGCGATGATGGAGCGCGCGACCGGACAGTCTTGGGAAGACCTTCTCCGGAAGCGGCTCTTCGAACCACTCGGATTGAAATCCGCGGGCTTCGGTGAGCCAGCAACCGCAGGCACGACCGACCAGCCCTGGGGACACAAGGGCACTTCCGCGCCCTACCAGCCTGTCGCCCCTGGCCTCGGCGCCGATCACCCACCGGCGATTGCACCCGCGGCGGCGGTGCACATGAGCATCGCGGATTTCGCGCGCTACGCCGGCTGGCATGTGGAAGGCGAACGCGGCTGGGGCACGCTGCTCACCGAGGAGTCCTTTCACAAACTGCACGAGCCGCCCGAGGAGCAGCGTTACGCGATGGGCTGGTCCGTGGTGAAGCGTCGCTGGGCCGGAGGAACCGCGCTCATGCACAACGGCGAGAACAACATGTTCTACTCCGTGATGTGGCTCGGCCCGAGCCAGGACACGTGCTTCGTCGCCGCGTGCAACTGCGACGGCCCCGGCGCCGAGGAAGCCTGCAACGACGCCATCGCGATGCTGATCAATAGTTTCTGATCCGGGACCGCGTGGTTCGATTTTCATGCGCGCCCGAGTGCGGCGGCTCGAATGGCGATCGGCGTGGCGCGGCGCCCTCGACGATTTTCCTCGCCTGGAGCGACGCCTCCCACTTACTCATTTGTGCGAAAAATGGACGCTCGTCGTTGTCACCCGGCCAGTTTCTCTGACAATTGGCCGTCGCTTGGCGAAGCCCCGGTAGAACTCCTCGTCTCCATGAAGAAATCACGCCGCGCCCTGCGCGATCTCCTCGGATTTTGCGCGCTCATTTGGGTCACCGTCACCTCGCATTGCTCGGCGACGGCACAAACAGCGCCCAGCGGTCTCATCCCGATCGCCCCTGCTCCCTTGGCGCCTCCGGACCCCGCCACACTGCCCGGTGCGACTCCGGCCCCGGCCCTGCCGGTGATGAATCAGCCCATCGTCATCAACACCTCGGAGAAGGTGGAACTGGAGCGGCTGCGACTACAGGAGGAAGCAGGCAAGACGCTCGCGGAAAAGATGGAGTTTGAAGCGCAAATCGCGCGGCTGCAGCAGCGGCTCGCCTCTTCCTCGCTCACCGTCGCCGCTCCCGGCTCGATCCCGACCGACTACCGTTCGTTTCTCAGCCAAAACCAGGGACAGATTGCCACGGCCGAGCGTTACTATGCTCTGCTCAAGGCCACGTTGAACGATCTGACGCCGACGAGCCCCTACCTCGCGCGGACGAAAGCGGAGGGCACCAACCTGGCGCGCGCATCGCAGATCCTGCTCGAGCTCGACAAATACCCGGAGGATGACGGCGTCAGCCGCACCCTGCGCGGTCACATCTCCGAATTTTTCGGAGGCCGTGTGGACGAGGCGCGCCGCATCAACGCCATCAATGCGCAACTCGCGGAGCTCGACCGGCAGAAGAAGCAGCTCGAGTTCACACTTCGAAACATGAACTCCCTGAACCCGCTTGATGGTCGTCCACGGCACACCGACGACGATCGCAGGGCGCAAACGGATCGCATCGCTGCCGTGGCCGAGAGTGAGCAGAAGTTAAAAAAAGAGCGGGACTCCCTGAGCCACACGGTGACCGAGGTGCAGCGAAAGCTACAGTACCAGCAATACATCGTGCAGCTCGCGCTCCAACAGCGATACATCCATGCGCTAATCGCCTGCGGCTTTTATCGCGGCTCGCCCGCCCGCGGCGATCTGGGGCTGAGCAAAGAAGCCCTTTCCTCTTTGGCGGCCAAGCCAGCCGCGCCACCGGTCCCGGGCGCTCCCTTAGGTGGCCTGTCACCGACCACGTCGATCTTGCCGGTGGATTTCTCTTCGGTCACGACCATCAGCGGCATGGAGGCATTCCTCACCAATCGCGTTCGCGATGCGATGAAGGACCGCGAAGCCTTTGACAACATGCTCCGCGACAGCCAGCTCAGCGCGGCGGAGAATCTCCTGCGCAAGATGGTGATGACAGGGAAGTATCAGCCGGAGTTGAACACGATCCCCCTCCCGTCGCGTCAGAAGGTGCTCGGCTATGGACAGGAGATGAGCGAGCTGTCCCAAGCGCTCCTCGCCAAGGACTACGAACGGATCAAGCAGCTCGCAATCAAGGTCGGGACGAGCGGCGCGGACACGACGGTGAAGGAACTCGAAGTCTTTGCCACCGAACAGCCCGTCAAGGCGCGCCACATGGCGCGGCAGGCCGAACTCGCGCTGGGCGCGGGTGATCGCAAGGCAGCGCAGAGCTTTTCCGACGCCGCGATCGCGCGCGCACCGCTCGATGCGGAGGTGCAGAGTCGCATTGGGCGGTTTCAGGACTCGCTACTCTCGAACTCGAAGGCCCACGACGACCTCCGGCGCATCGTCGAGGCCGGGGACTACGAGGGGGCCTTCAAGAAAGCCGCGGAGTTCGCAGTGGCGGCGGCGACCGCGCCCGACAAGGAACTCAAAAGCAAGTTCGACGAACTGCTCGAGAAGGAGAAGAAGGTGCGTGCGGCGCTCGAGAAGTGCGACGCCCTGGAGAAGCGCTCGGCGTATCAGGAAGTATGGCTCGCGCTGGCGACACTCGATTCGACGCTGGCCGAAGATGCGCGCGTCGCCCGCCGGATGGGGAGCGCAGCCAGCCGCTGTCCGCGCTTTGTCGAGACCTACAGCAAGGCTCTCCAGCACGAGGCCTCAGGCGCGGATGCGATCGCGCTCGCGTGGTATCTGTCCGCGCTCGCCGAAGCGCCGTCGAACAAGGATCTGGTGGACAAGATCACCCAACTCAGCGGCCTTCTGCTGAACCGCTAGCATGGCCAGAACCCAGAAAAGCACACTCCGCCTGGTGCTCGTCATTGCCGCCACGCTGCTCGTGTGCGCCGGGGTCGCGACGTTCTTCTTTTTCCGAAAGTCCAACCATCTCGCGAATCTGCCGGCTTTTCCCACCGAGTCCTACATGCAAGGGGCGCGCCTCTGGAGCCACGAAGACTTCCGGCTGGAAGGGAAGGTCGATGGCGTGATCCAGCGGTCCGAAAGCGGCAATCGCCTCGTCGTGTCGATCCGGCCCGAAGGTTCGGACCATCGACTTCCCGTGATCATCGATGCGGCCAGTGGAAAGGTCCCAGTGCAACGGGAGCAGCGTCTCGCACTCCAAGTGTCGCTGGGTTCCGAGATGGAAATTCGCTGCAAGCACATCGAGCAACCTTGAAGGACGCGGGTGCGCGGGGAGCGGCTAGCCTCATCCGCCCGGTTAGCTCGAGCGCAGCTTCCGACTGTAACAACCCACAGCCGTGACCAACAGCCCGGTGACGACATGCCCCACGAGGAGCACGGTGCTGAGCATGGGCGGCGCGAGCGGAGTCTGGATCACCTGCTGCACAATCTCGTAGTGGTGCTCGCCACGCAGAGTCTGCAGCATGCCTGACCATGCCGGGTAGGCGCTGATTGTCGGCCGCAGGAGGAGCCCGAGCGGCTCGGGTAGCGCCAGCACCGCGCCCGAGAGCGGAAGCTGAAAGCCGACGAGATAGATCGAGAGCAGTGAGGCCTGCTCGGCTGAACGCGCCAAGCTGGAGATGGCGAGGCAGATGGAGGTCATTGCTGCATTCCCGAGGAGCAGATAGCCGATCTGTCCGCCGAGGCTACCCGGAAAGCGACAGACCCCGTGGACGAAGCTCGCCATCCACACGCTCTGCACAACCACCAGCGCGGCCAGGAAGACGCACTTCGAAAGCACGTAGGCCGAAGGGCGGAGGCCCGCGAGTTTCTCGTGCTCGAAAATGGCACGGTCCGACGCAATTTCGCGACCAGCGTTGTTCGCGCCCATCAACGTCATCAGGACGACCTGAAAAAGCGCGAGTCCCGAGACCAGCGCGCCAGCCTTGCTGGCGGCAGCGAGATACAGGGCGGTGGCGGCAAACTGCCCGGCAGCCGCCGGGGTCAGGCCCAGTTCCAGCGGCTCGACCGTGGGCAAGCCGCCCCATGCAAAGATCGCCACCAGCATCGGCAGTGCGAGAATGAAAAGCGCATGCGCGAGTAGTTGCGATCGGCTGCGGAGGAGAATGTGAAATCGGCGCGCGATGAGCACGGCGGCTTGGGCGAACCGGCCGGGCACCGCCACTCGACGCGGCTCAGAGCGAGACGCCGGTGCCGCGTCGAGAGCGGCGGCCGCCAAGAGACGGGAGTGCTCCTCCCATCGCGCGGCCCACTCTGCCGCGGGCTGCGAGGCAAGGCGCGCGTAGAGTTCGTCGCAGCCGGCAAGCTGAAAGGATTCGCAGAGCCCGAGATAGGTGCCGTGATACGCGACGACGCCACCCACGAGCACGAGCAAGCTATCGTAGTGCCGCAGATGCGCCAGATCGTGCGTAACGACGAGGACGAGGCGACCGCGGCTAGCCTGCTCGCGCAGGAGGCCGACGATCTCGCTCTCCGACTCGGGATCGAGTCCGCTTGTGACCTCGTCGCAGAGCAGAATCTCGGGCTCGCTGGTTAGCTCCATCGCGAGGGCGAGACGGCGGCGTTGCCCGCCCGAGAGCGTCGCGACGCGCTGGCTGGCGAGTGCTCTCAACCCTGTTTCCGCGAGGATCTCCTCCACCGCCGCCGCCCCTCGTAGCGGCGCGGCGGCGCCACCGCGCAATCGGAGCGCATACGTGACGCTCTCGGCCACGGTCAGCTCCGCAAAGGCGACGTCGAACTGCGGCACGTAGCCCATCTCGGCTGAATGGAAGTCATCGCGGGCGAGGTGCCGTCCTTTCCAGATGATCTCGCCGGTCTCTCGGCCCGGAGCGACGCCCGCGATCGCCTGAAGCAGCGTCGTCTTGCCGCAGCCCGACGGGCCGATGATGGCCCCGAAGTGCCCGAGCGGGTAGTGCGCTGAGACCCGCGAAAGGATCGGCCGCGTTTCGCCCGGTTCGCTAACATCCACCGAGACTTGGTCGAGAACGAGCATGGCGCCGAGTCCCTGTCGATGCTCACCCCGCGGGCGCGGGTCAGAAGAAGATCGGAATGATCAGGATCGCGACGATGTTGACGACCTTGATCATCGGGTTGATCGCCGGACCGCTGGTGTCCTTGTAGGGATCGCCCACGGTGTCGCCGGTCACGCTCGCCTTGTGGGCTTCGCTGCCTTTGCCGCCGTGGTGGCCTTCTTCGATGTATTTCTTCGCGTTATCCCAGGCACCGCCGGAGCTGGTCATGGAGATGCCCATGAAAAGGCCGGTAACGATGGAGCCGACGAGCACGCCGCCGAGGATCTTCGCCCCGTCGGGCAGCGCGGCGACCGCGATCACGGCGAGCACGGGAATGAGCGCGGGGACGATCATCTCCTTGAGCGCGGCTTTGGTCACGATATCCACACAAACGGCGTAGTCGGGCATATCGGTGCCTTTTAGGATGCCGGGCTTGGCGGCGAGCTGGCGGCGGACTTCGGTGACGACTGCGCCCGCGGCGCGGCCGACGGCATTCATGCTGAAGGCGCTGAAAAGATAGGGCAAAAGGCCACCGAGGAAGAGACCGATGATGACGTTCGGGTCCTTGAGCGAGAAGGCGAGCGTGGCTTCGAGGGCGGGGCCGGAGAGATGGCGCACGGTTTCGAGGTGGTGCTTCAGATCCACGAAGTAGGAGCCGAAGAGCACGATGGCGGCGAGTCCGGCGGAGGCGATCGCGTAGCCTTTCGTCACGGCCTTCATGGTGTTGCCGACGGCGTCGAGGTCATCGGTGATGGCGCGCACGTCCTTCGGCATTTCGCTCATCGTGGCGATGCCGCCGGCGTTGTCCGTGATCGGGCCAAAGGCATCGAGCGAGATGATGATGCCCGCCATGGCGAGCATGGCCATGACCGCGACCGCGATCCCGTAAAGGCCGGCGAAGTGATTGCTGAGCCAGATGCTTGCGCCGATGCAGAGGACCGGCAGCGCTGTCGCATGCATGCCGACTCCGAGACCCGCGATGATGTTCGTGGCGTGGCCCGTGATGCTGGCCTCCGCGATCTTGCGCACCGGTGCATAAGCGGTGGAGGTGTAGTAATTGGTGATCAGCACCGCGGCACCGGTCATGAGCAGCCCGACGACGGCCGCCCAGTAGATGCCGTTGGCGGTGAAGGTCGTCTCGCCGCCGCTGAGCACGTCGTGGCACTTCAATCCGGCAGAAAACATCGATTGCGTGATCGGCCAGAATGCAACGGCCGAAAGCAGCGCGGAGACGAGCACGCCGCCCATGAGCGCGTTAGCCGGCTTCGCGTTGGTCACATTCACGTAGAGGATGCCGATGATCGATGTGAGGATCGCGACCCCACCGAGGACGAAAGGATAGATCACCGCCGCTCCGCCGCCCGCGGCGAGCGCACCGACGAGCACCGCACCGATGAGCGACACCGCGTACGTTTCAAAGACATCCGCGGCCATTCCGGCACAGTCACCGACGTTATCGCCTACGTTGTCCGCGATGGTCGCAGGATTGCGCGGATCGTCCTCGTCCAGGTTCGACTCGACCTTGCCCACGAGATCCGCGCCGACATCCGCCGCCTTCGTGTAAATGCCGCCGCCCAGACGCGCGAAGACCGAGACGAGCGAAGCGCCGAGCGCCACGCCGACGAGACTGGAGATCGTCTTCGTCGGGTCCACCTTCTGCATGACGATGTAGAAAATCGCGACGGAGAAAAGCGCGAGCGCCACCACGAGGAGGCCGGTCACGGCGCCCCCATTGAAGGCCGCTTGCAGAGCCTTCTTGCGGCTGGTCCGCGCACCTTCCGCAGTCCGCACATTGGCCACGACGGCGACGCGCATGCCGATGAAGCCCGCGAGGAGCGAACAAACGGCGCCGAGCACAAAGCCGACGGCGGTCGGCATGTCCTTGAAGATCGCGACCAAGATCGTGATGACCACGGCAATCGTGCTCACCGCACGCAATTGTCGGCCGAGATACGCCTTGGCGCCCTCCTGCACGGCACCAGCGATCTGGCGCATCTTTTCATTGCCCGCGGGTGACGCGAGGATCGACTTGATCAGATAGATCGCGGAGGCGAGACCGATGGCCGCGCAAACGATGGCGAGAGTGAGACCTGAGCTTTCCAGAAAGCTCGCGACAGCAAGGGTTAGCATGAAGATTATTGGGGTCTGGGGAAAAGGCGCGGAGTCTAGTGACTGCCCTAAGGCTGGCAACGCTTTTGTTCCCTTCCGGTCTGTAGCAAGACTGGCTCCAACTCCTAAACCGTCAGCCGCCGCGCCCGGGCGAGAATCGGCCACGACTCGCGGGCGATTCCGCCTTCCACGATCCACGCTTCCTGATGGAGTGCGACCGTCGGACAGACGTGCCGAGGGATGCCATGCAGTGTCGCGCCAATGGCAAACTCGGCCGCACGCGGCGTCGCGATCACGAGATGCTCCTCGCTGTGGACGACCGGCACGGCGTCCGGGAGTTCGATCAGCCGCACACGTGGGTGCGGATTCTCGGAGGCGACCGCCTTGTGGCCAAGATCGAGGCACAGCCGGCCCGCGCACGGCTTGCTGATCACGCGGGTGAGGAGCACGGCCGCGGGCTGGAAGGCGAGATCGGCAAACTTATCGCCGTAGCCGAAGTCCCAGAGCACCGTGGTGCCGGGGCTGAGCTCGCGATCGGTGTGCGCCGCGTGGCACGGGAAAGTCGGCGAACCCGCGGCGATGAGGACGGGCACTGCGAGTCCGGCAGCGATGAGCCGGTCGCGGAGCGCGAGCACGGGCGCGAAGTCGGCCTCGCACCGGGCGGTGCGGGCGGCGACGTCCGGCTCCTGGATGTGGCCGTCATAGGCATGGAGGCCGGCGGGGCGAAGCGCGGGCGTATTCGCGAGCAGTCGGTAAAGATCGAAGGCGGCATCGCCCGGCGGGATGCCCGTGCGATGCATGCCACAATCGAGATCGAGAAAGACGTCGAAGGTCACTCCGGCCGCGCGCGCGCCGGCGCTCAGGCCGCGCATCGTCACCGCATTGTCGGCGATGGCGGAAAACTTCGTGGCGGGAATACGATGCGCCAGCGCGCAAAGGCGCGAGATATTCGGGCCAACGGCGGGCAGCGATAAGAGAACATCCGGCGCTCCGGCTTCCGCAGTCATCTCGGCCTCCGCGATGGTGGCGCACTTGTACTTCGTGATGCCGAGCGCGAGCTGGCGTTTGATGAGCGGCCCGAGCTTGTGCGTCTTCACATGCGGCCGCAGCCGCGCCGGGTCCCCGGCGATCTGGACCATGAGACGGAGATTCGCATCGATGCGCTCGGAGATGAGCAGAAGCGCGGGCGACGCGATGCCCGCTTCGTTGACGGGACGGTACCAATCGGGCGTCATGTCACGTCTTGAGTTCGAGGATGACCTCGATCTCCACCGCGATATTCCCCGGCAGCGGCCCCATGCCCACGGCACTCCGTGCACCGACGCCAGCGTCGGCACCGAAGACTTCGGCGAAGAGCTCGCTGTATCCGTTGATCACCTTGGGATGCTCGTAGAAGTCCGGCGCGGAATTGACCATCCCGAGCGTCTTCACTACGCGCGCCACACGGTCGAGCGAACCGAACTGGGCGCGCAGCGTCGCGAGGATTGTGAGGCCGACCTGCCGCGCAGCATTGTACCCCCCAGCCAGATCCAGATCGCGCCCGACCACACCGGTGATCTTCGAGCCGTCCGGCAACATCGGCCCATGGCCGGATACGTACGCGAGATTGCCGACGATGACGATCGGCTTGTACACGCCGCCCAGCGGCGGGGCGGCGGGGAGGGTGACGCCGAGAGCGGCCAGGCGGGCTTCGTGACTCATGGTGCGGTGGGAGCAGATTCAGCGGCGGGAGCTTCCGCGGCAGGCGTCGGAGTCGCAGCCGCGGCTTCGGGCGAAAGCAACGCGGAGAGTTCCACCTGCAGGGCCGCAAGTTGGTCGAGCCGCAGCCCCGGATCGGGCACGACGAAAACTTCGCCCGTCTTCGGATGCTCATAGATCCGCGTGAGCCGTCCGTCGTCGCCCTTCTTCACCTCGACCTCCTTGAGCAACCGCTTGCGCTCCAGCATCACGGCGAGCAGGTAGCGCGCATTGGTGTGCTGCGGCGTCGGCTCGTCCATGTAGCGGCGGAGAAGGTCTTCCGCGGTCTGCTTCCCGATTGGCTCCGGCGGCGGCGGCGCGGGCGGGACATACTTCGCGCGCCAGAGCGAAAAAGGCGCGGGCGCATCCGCCGGGCGCCCGGCGAAAGCTTCTTCGCTCCAATCTTCGCGCCGGAAGCCGGCCGCTTCATCGAAGAGCAGCGTGTAGAAAAATTCGCCCTCGGCGAACTCACGCCCACTCGCCGAGCAGGCGTGGGAGCGACCTTGGATGGACCAGTCTTGATTCATGGCGAGTAGGGGAAAACTTCAGCCTTTCTTCCAAAACGCGAGCTTCGGCAGGTCGCGATTCGTGGCGCGGAAGTAAAGCAGCAGAAAGCCGACGGCGAGGAAGAAGACATTCGGAATCCACGGCGCCATCGTGGGATCGATGCGGTTCCCTTTTCCCAGCGCGAGGAAGAGGTAGCGAATGATAATCATCCCAAAAAAGATGAAGAGCGAACTGGCCACGCCGGCGAGCACGCCGCGGCGCGAGAACACGATGCCGAGCGGCGATGCGACGAAGATGACGATGAGACACGTCCAAGGCAGCGCCCAGCGATCCGAGAGCGTGGCGCGGTAGGGCGCGAGCTGCTGCTCAGGGAAGTCGGAGTTGAAGCGCAGGAATTCCCGCAGCTCGGGGATCGAGAGGCCCTGCGGATCGAGCCGCGTGCTGCCGATCCGCCACGGTGTCTCCTCCCACGAGAGGATCTGCCGGTGGCCGGCCTGGAAATCATCCGTCTTCAAAACCTCGCCATGCTTGTCGAACTCGACGGTGATCCCGCGGCTGAGCGTCCAGCTCTTCGCGCGCGGATCATAAACCGCCCGCAGCGCGTACCACTTCTTGTTGATCCGCCCTTTCTCATCCTGCTGGGTGATCTGCACACCATCGAGCTGCAGCGAACCCGGCGTGTAACGCTTCACAAACCAGATGCGATCTTCGAGCCGGTCGCGAAAGAGGTGACCGCGCACCGCCTCGACTTCACCCGCGCGCCGTCCGCGGCTGATCTGCTCGAGCGCCTGTTTGCGCACGGCTTCGGCATGGGGCGCGAGCTCGTAGTTCAGCAGGGCGCAGACGGCGGTCCCGACGAGGCCCACGACGATGAGCGGCAGAATCAGCCGCGGCACGCTGCGACCAGCGCCCAGCATGGAGATGATCTCATTCGACCGCGACATCCGGCTCAGCGAGTAGAGCAGCGCGAGCAGGAGGCCGATCGGGAGCGAGATCACGACCGTCTGCGGCAACTGCGTGAGGTAGTAGTACCCGACGGCTTTAAGCGACGCCCGCGCCTGCGTGAAATCCGGTCCATTGTCCGCGAGATCGAAGATGAGCCAGACCGCGATGAACCCGAAGAAGCAGATGAAGAACGGCTCGAGAAAATTGCGAAGGACGTAACGATCGAGGAGCTTCAAGGGGCGGCGACTCTAGCGGAGGGAAGCGTGGGAAGTGAAAGTGGAAAGTGGAATCGCGGCGAACTCCTGCGCTCCGGCCGCGTGGAGGGAGGTCCGAAGAAAGTTTGCGCAGCAAGCAAGCCGCTCCGTAGAATCGTGCCTCATGGTTCAAACGAAAGAGGCGCCCGCTCCACGCGTGGCGTCGCCCGAACTCCAAAGCGCCTGCCTGAAAGCGTACCGCTGGATGCTGCTCGCTCGGCTCGCCGAGGAGAAGATCGCGAACCTCTATCGCGGAGGAAAAATCACCGGCGGCGTCTTCCTCGGCAAGGGCCAGGAGGCGCTCAGCGCATCGCTCGGCATGGCGCTGCGCGAAGGCGATATCTTCGCACCACTCATCCGCGATCAGGCAGGGCGGTTCGCCTTCGGGGAAGCGGTGCTCGACTTTACCCGGACCTACATCGGCTCGCGGCTCGGACCGATGCGCGGTCGTGACGGCAACATCCATCGCGGGCGGCCGCAGGCCGGGCAGCTTGCGATGATCAGTCATCTCGGCGCGATGATCCCGGTCGTCGCGGGTGCGCTGATGGCCCGGCGGTTTCAAGGGCTCAGCGGGGCCGTCGGTGCCACGTGCATCGGCGAAGGCGGCACTTCCACCGGCGCATTCCATGAGGGCTTGAATCTCGCGGCGGTCGAGAAACTGCCGCTCGTCGTCGTGGTTGCGAACAATCAATACGCCTACTCGACGCCGAACAGCCGGCAGTTTGTCTGCAGCGACCTCACCGCACGCGCGCAAGGCTACGGCATCGAGGGGCATACCGTGGATGGCACTGATCTCGCCGCCTGCCTCGGCGTCGTGGGGCGTGCCGTGGATCGCGCCCGCGAAGGGCACGGGCCGCAGCTCGTCGTCGCGACCTTGCTCCGGCTCGTGGGGCACGGGGAACACGATGATGCGAGCTACGTCGATCCGCGGCTGCGCCAGTCGGCTCTGGGGCGCGACTGCCTGAGACTCGCCGAGCAGCGTTTCCTCGGGGAAGGCTGGGCGGACGCGCACACCCTCCAGCAGTGGCAGCTCGACGCGCAGGAGCAGATCGACACGGCCGTCGCCACGACGATGCGCGAGCCGCTGCCCGATCCGAACGAAGAGGACTGGTGCGCGCTGGCCAGTCGCCACCTGAAGGACGGCTTCAGCGGCGAATGATCACCTACCTCGAGGCGATCCGCGAAGCTCAGGCCAAGGCGCTCGCCGACGATCCGCGCGTCTATATCTACGGCCAGGACGTGGGCCAGTTTGGTGGCGCATTCAAGGCGACGAAAGGACTCGCGAAACTTTTTCCCGGACGCGTGCTCGATGCGCCGATCAGCGAAGACGCGATCATCGGTTCGGCCATCGGCGCCGCGATCGAAGGCATGCGACCGATCGTCGAGATGCAGTTTGCGGATTTCTCGAGCGTGGGCTTCAGCCAGATCGTGAACCAGGCGGCGACGCTGCATTGGCGGACGAATGTCCCCTGCCCGATCGTCATCCGACTCCCGAGCGGCGGCACCGCTGGCGGCGGACCTTTCCACAGCCAGAGCATGGAGGCGATCTACGCCCACTATCCGGGACTCATCGTGATGACCCCGGCCACGGTCGAGGACGCTTACTCGATGCTCCTCGAAGCCGTGTCGATCGATGACCCGGTGGTCTTCTGCGAGCACAAGTATCTCTACTATCATCTCAAGGCCGACGCTTTGCCGACGGAGGCTGTGCCGAC
>JANPIS010000305.1:0-10558 GCA_031425095.1 Chthoniobacteraceae bacterium | reverse complement strand
CGCCGCTTGCAGCGCTTCGAAGGTCTTGAACTTCGTCTTCGCCCGCAGCCCGGCGATCTCCGCGACAGTCGGCACCTCGAGCGCATTGCCCCACGAGGTGAAGACGTAAGTGAAGACCGCGGCCACCTCCTCATCGCGCAGGATCACTGGCGGCATCCCGCCCTGATACACCTGTCCGTTCACCTCGATCTTTCCGAGCAGGCCTTCGAGCGGCGCCTTGAGCGCGCGCTCGCGTTGTTTCGTGAGGAAGTCCGCACCGGCGAGTGGCGGAAAGACACCCGGCACCCCCTGCCCTGTCGCGCCATGACACAGCGCGCACGCCTGCTGGTAGATCGTCGCCCCATCCGGCGCAGCCGCGGCGATAGTGGAAAACAAAGTGATGCAGACGAGGAGGCGGCGAAGCATGGGTACGAAAGGCTACACGATGGTCACGGAGGAAACCCGGATGGAACAACGATGAATTGCGCCGGAGAGCGAGCGCTTAAGAAACTGTCATTCCGAGCGGAGCGGAGCGGAGTCGAGGAATGACAGGAGTCTGGTGGCCCGCCTCAGCTCCAAGCGCGTCACAGCATCGCCGCGATATGTCCGCCGATCGCCAGCGATGCGGTCGCCGCAGGGCTCGGCGCATTGAGGATGTGCAGCGCGTGGTCACGAGCGAGGATGTGGAAATCCTGCACGAGATCGCCCTGCGGAGTCATCGCCTGTGCGCGCACTCCCGCGCCGCCCGGTGCGAGATGCTCAGGCCGCACTTCCGGGACGAGCCGTTGGAGCGCGTGGCAGAAACGCTCCCGGCTGAAGGATTGCGCCAGCTCCGTGAAAGCCATTGACGGATAGCGCCGCAGAAAACGCCACAGCCCGGGAAACGTGAGCGCATCGGCGAGATCGCGCACATTCAAATCCGTGAGCCGATAGCCCTCCCGGGCAAAAGCCAGCACCGCATTCGGCCCGGCTTCGACGCCGCCGCCGATCATCCGCGTGAAGTGAACGCCGAGAAACGGGAACGCGGGATCGGGCACGGGATAGATGAGGTTGCGGCAGAGCTGCCGCGCATCTTCGCGCAGCTCATAATACTCCCCGCGGAAAGGCACGATGCGCACCTCCCGCGGCTCACCGGCCAGCGCGGCCACCCGATCGCAGTGCAGGCCAGCGGTATTGATCAGCCACGCGCCGCTTGCTTCGCCGCCCGACGTTTCCGCGATCCATTCGTCGCCGCGCCGCGTGAGCGCCGTGACGCGCGCGTTCGTCCGGATGGTGCCGCCGCGCTTCTGAATCTCCGCCGCCATAGTGTCGCAGACCGCGCGGTAATCGACGATCCCCTCCTCCGGCACATGCGCCGCCGCGATGCCCGCAGCGTGCGGTTCGATGCGGCGGAGTTCCTCCACCTCCACGCGGCGGAGTCCAGTGAGCCCATTGGCCGCGCCGCGGCGGAGCAGTTCCTCGAGTCGCGGAATCTCCTCCTCGCGCGTCGCGACCACGAGTTTCCCGCAGATCTCATGCGGGACGGCGTGCGCACGGCAGAAGGCGACCATCTCGCGGATGCCCTGCACCGCGAGCCGCGCCTTTAGCGAACCCGGCTTGTAATACAGCCCGCAGTGGAGCACCCCCGAGTTGTGCGTGCTCTGGTGCTGCCCGAGTCGCCCCTCTTTCTCCAGCAGCGTGACCTTCGCGGATGGAAATCGCTCGAGCAGCTTCAGCGTCGTGGCGAGCCCGACAATGCCACCGCCGACGATGAGGCACGAGGTCATGTTTCCCCGCATCACGGCAGCCGCCGCACGCGCACGCTCTTGAAGTAAAAGGTACTGTCCGGATCGTGCGCCTGCAGCGCAATTGAACCGCCCTTGGGATTCAGCAGCCGCCCCGCAAAACCCTTCAACCTCGGTGCCCCGTCCGTCTCCGTGTAATCCACGGTCTGCTGGTCATTCACATGCACCACGATCCGGCGGCCCTCGACGCGGATGCGCACCTTGAACCACTGCGACTCATCCACCGGCGACTCCGCCAGATCCACGACCGCGTAGAGGCTGCCCGTCTTGCGCTTCTCTTTAACCGTGGAGTTAAGTTGCACCTCGTAGCCCTTGGTGAGCTTCAGTCGCTCACCTTCGCCGCATGCGATGTCCGTGTGAAAGTAGATCCCGGAATTCGAACTCGGCTCACCCCGCACCGTCGCCTCCAGTTCGAAATTCTTAAAACGCCCCGCGTCCGCCGACCCATCGCCGATATAGAAGAGATGCGCATAAGGCTGCGTCGCGTGCGTGCGGATCGCGCCATCCACCACGGCAAAGGCCTCCGGCTGCGTGTTCGGCTTCCACCCGGCGAGGTCCTTGCCATTGAAGAGTTCCACCCAGCCGTCACCCGCGGCCATGGACGAAACGGCGAGAACGATTCCGGTAAAGAGAGCGGTCAGAAGGAGCTTCATGTGGACCGCGTTTGTAGCGGCGCCCGGCGTCCACCGCAAACGTCCTGTGGACGCGCTCAACGCCGCCCGTGATTAAAATCCACGGGCGCGCGCTCGACGGTGGCGCCCTGGTTGCCCTCCAGCGCGATCTCCCGGCAGCTCGGGTCCACTCGAATGACGGCGGGCGCTCCCTGAAAGGTATTGCCGCTGAAAACGAGATGGTGTCCGCCGGGCGCGAAGGTCACAGCGGGCGATGCGGTCGCGCTACCTAGCACGTAGAGATTGTCGCGCACGATGACCGGGCCATAGGTCGCGTCACGCTCGTGCAGAGTGAAGTAAAGCTCGGGCTTTTGCTCGTAGTCGCCGGTGAGGAAACAGCGCCGGCCGCGCCGCGGGTCGCGTTCGTTCTTGGTGGTGTTATTCACGAAGATGTTGCCGGTCATGATGAAGTTGCGCGGCTGATTGATCCACGCACCGCGACCGCCGTTGCGGAAGGTATTGCCGACGATCGTGACGTCTTCGCACGACTTCTCGACGCTGATGACGCGCGAGCCATTAGTGCCGTCCACGAGATTGCCGGTGATCGTGGCATTGCGGCAAAACTCCGCGAGGAAGAAAGCGCCCATGCGTGAGCCGGTGATGTGGTTGTCGGCAAAGATCACGCCGTTGCTTTTCTGAATGTGCATGGTGTCGCCGAGCGCGCTGAGCCGGCAGCCACGCACGATCACACTCTCGCAGCCGACGAGATCAATCGCACCTTTGCCCGGACCGCTCCCGGTCGGCGCGTAAAGGTTCAGGTAGGCGCCGCCGAGCACGTGAAGCAGCTTCACCCCCTCCCCGCTCGCGCCGGCGAAGACGATGGGCGCACCGCCCGGCCGCTCCGCGACCCGCACGAAGTCCGCGCCGCTCTCGATCACGAAGTATTGCCGGCCACGGACAATATTCCGCGGCAGCGTGCCGCCGAAAAAGCAGATCGCTTCCTTTGGGTCGTCGCTCGCACTCACCGCGATCGGCCGTTCCTGCGGAGTGAAGCGCACCCGGTCCTCCCCGTCCGCCATGCGCACCGCGTGACGCACCAGATCGCTCCGGAAATATGTCCACGCGCGCTCGACTTCCCACGGCTCATAATCCTCGGGCCAGAGCACCTGCTGCCACAGGTAGCCGTAGTCCCACATGAACTTCCCAGTGCGCTCCAGCGCACAGTTCTCCACCGTCACGTTGCGAGCATACGTCTCCAGTTCACGTTCACTCCCCTTCTTCTCCGCCCCGAGCACGGTGATCGCGGCGCCGGCGAGTCCGTCGGAGGTGATGTCGCGAAAGCTGAGGTTCTCCGTGCGCCCGTCCGGCGTCGTCGTGATCAGGATGCCGCGCGTGTTTGCATTCGGCTCCCACGCGTTCTCCTGGCGGGCTGGATCGAAGACGTGCCCCACAAAGTGCCCGCCAAACCAGCGGAAATCGGTCACGTTTTCCCCAGCGAACATGACGGCGCGAGCCTGGTTGCCGAGCGTTTTGGGAAAGAAAAAGCGAGCGCCGTATGCCGACACCGTCGTGTGGGAGGCGATCCGCAGCGGGGTCACACCATCGAGTGCGTAGTCCCCCGGCGGAATCGCCACGATGCCGCCACGCTCCACGGCGGGTGCGAGCAATGCCGCAAGTTTCGCCGAATCGTCCGCAAGACACGCCTGGGCGGTAAGGATTGCAAGAAGGAGGAGCGCACGCGGCGACATATGGACCTGTGCCTTATTGCTCCTTAGGGCGTCGTGACCTTCAACCGGATGAACAGCGGAGAAGCGAAGTTTGGCGAGGGTATGCTCACCAGATAGCCAACGGTGCCGGGATCGGTGATGAGCGGCGTCCATAGGTTCAAGTCAGCGCTGGTCTCGACGATGTAAGTGAGGTCGGCGCGTGCGCGCTGGAAGGTGAACACCGCGCCGTCGAAAGTTGGAGTACCGGAGTCGGATTGGATCTGGGGGTCGGAGCCGAGGGCGTATTCGAGGAAAAGGTTCATGCCGTCCCCGTCACTGTCGCTGTTCGGCGGTGCGTTGTAGGCGAGGCCGGCATTCATTTTCCACAGTTCAAAGGTGGAGAACGGAGTGAAGAGCACGTCCCGGAAGTAGTTCGCGTTATTGAAGCTGCGATTTGGGAAAAGTCCGGCAATGTCGTTGATGACGCCATTCGCACCGTCGGCTACGGTGCTGAGCGGACTGTTCGAAATGGACGCGGCGAGACCCTGGCCGGTGAAAGGATAGTAGCTGTTTGTGTTCACGGAGACCATGTAGGTCGTATTTCCCGCGAGGATCACTGGAGTGGTGAGCGTGGCTGATTGCCAGCCGCTCGCGGTTTCTCCGGTGAAGGTGGCGGTGCCGAGCAACGTGCCGCCGACCGTCCACAACCGCCCGGTGTGCGTGCCCGTTTCGAGCGGAGGACGGTAGTAGCGGATCGCTGTGACGATGCCCGCGCGGCTCGTGCGGAATTTCATGCCGAGCTCGTAGTCGGTATTGTCCGTAAAGAAACTCGCGGGCGCCTGAGTGGTGAAGACGTTCACCGGCACTCCGCTTCCGCCGGTCCCGGTCCCGCTACCGGCGCCCGGAGTGAAGAGCACGTCGCGGAAATAATTGGAGTTTTGATACGTGCCCGCCGGGAAGAGGCCCGGGATGTCATTGAAGACGCCATTCGCTCCATCGCCGACACTGCTCAGCGGGCCATTGATGATCGCCGTGGCGAGGCCCAGGTCGGTGAACGGGTAGTGCGTGTTGCAGTTCACCGAGACGATGTAGGTGGTGTTCGGGTCGATCTGGAATGGCGTGCCGAGCGTGGCCGCCTGCCAGCCGCTGGCGCTTTCTCCCGTGAAGGTCACGCTGGCGAGCAAAGTGCCACTCGAGCTCCACAGCCGGCCGACGTGCGGGCCCGTTTCGAGTGCTGGCCGGTAGTAGCGGATGGCGGTGATGGCACCGCTCTGGCTCGCGCGGAATTTCATCCCGAGTTCGTAGTCACCGTCGTCGCCGGTGCCGGCGGGGATTTGGGAAACGAAGACGCCTCCGGGCAGCGTGAAGTTTGGCGGGATGCTGTTGATCCATTGCGTGAGGACATTGATGTAATCCGCATCCACCACGTTCTTCGCGAGTGGCGGCATTTGATTCGTGCCGAGCAGATTGTCCCGATGGCGGAGCATGGATTTGCCCGGGTCACTCGGCATGATGAGCTTCGCACCGACAATGCCGAGAGGGTCGGACACTTCGCCGCGGATGAGTCCCTGCGAGCCGAGCGGCGTGTCGAATCTCGCGTCGAAGTTTGCCTTCACACCGCCGGGCCGGTGACAGTGCGCGCAATTCGCATCGATGTAAGAGCGCACGCGTGTCTCCAGCGTCGCGGTCGTATCTTTCACAGACACGCTCTTTGGCAAAGTCGGGATTGTGGCTTCACTCACCGGTGTGCTGAAGAGGCCGATGCTGGTCAGTGTGCGGATCTGGTTATCGGTCACGCCGCCGGGGTAGGTGAGGTCGCCATTCAGCTCGCAAGTGCGCAGGCCGAGCACGCTGCCCGCATTCGGATTGTGGCACACGATGCAGTCCTGCCGGCTTGGGTACGACCACGTCTGCGTCCGCGTGCCGGTCGCCGTGGTGATGGCCACGGCCTCATTCAATCCCGAGGGCAGCAGGTCAGCATCGGAGTTATCCGCGCGCCACTTATAGGTCAGCCCATAGTAACTGCCATCGGCCGCGCGAACAAGAAACCGCGTCTCCAGGCGCTTGCGCACCGCAGGGTTTGTGTCGTCGATGGGCAGCTCGAAATGCTTCACGAAGACCGTGCCGATCGGGAAACTCCATGCGCCGGTATTCCCGAAAGTCACCGCCTCTCCCTCGGCGAAAGGTGCGCCATCATTCGGCACCGTCATCCAGCGCGTCTTCACGGCATTGTCGGACCACAGCGGCGAATTCACCGTGTAGGGAATCAGCGCCGCAGTTGGAGTGAGCGCGGCGAGATTGGGCTCGAATGCTCCCGTCTGCGAGAGCAGCGACGGCGGGTCGCCGCCCGTGTTCGCCTTGGTAAGCTTGTAGATTTTCACCCCATTGCCAGCGCAGCACATGAGCAGCTCGTTGTTGTGGTCGAGGCCAAAGGTGGACATCCCCGTCTCCTCGCCGCCGCCGTGCGGGATCGTGGTCAGTTCCGTGACCTGCGCCGGCCCGGTCCCGTCATAGGTCAGCGCCCGGATGCGCGCCGTCCCATTGTCGCCGAAGATATATTTACCCGAGAGAAACGACGCGAACTGCGTCCCGCGATACACATAGCCGCCGATGACGCATGTGTAGCCATTCGTATGCGGATAGTCGAAGACCGGCGGTTTCTCCACGCCGATGACAGGATTGGGTCGGGGATGCGCGCCCGTCGCGGTGCCTTCCATGAAGCCCCATTGGTAGTTCCCGCCCTTCTCCACGATGCTCACTTCCTCCCGCGTGGACTGCCCGACATCGCCGAGCCAGATGCGATTCGACTGCGCATCATAAGTCATCCGATGCGGATTGCGGAAACCCAGCGCGTAGAATTCCTCCAGCACCGTGCCGCCCGTATCCAGCCACGGGTTGTCATTGGGAATGGTGTAGTTCTGCGAGGAACTCGCCGGCCATCCCGGCGGCGGCGCTGCCCCACTCAGCGGCTGGCGGCGGATGGGATGACTCCGACTCAGATTCTGATCCACATCGATCCGCAGCACGCCGCAAAAGAACCCATTGTTGATTTTATTGCCGTGATTGTAGGGATCGTTGTTCCCGCCCTCGTCGCCACAGCTCAGATAGAGATACCCATCGTTGTCGAAAAAGATCGCACCACCCGCATGCCATAGATGCCGGTCGTATTGATTGATCAGAACCAGCTCCGAGTTCCGATCCGCCACCAGCGACCCATCCGGCACCGTGAAGCGCGAGAGCCGGTTGTAGCTCGGCACCGTGTCGGACGGCACACCCGGCGTGTAATTCGGCGACGGCGAGTAGGAGTAAAAGACGTAGATGAAGTTGCGATTCGGCGACCCCGCGACGCCATACTCCGGATGAAACGCAATGCCCATCAACCCGCTGCCCACATTGCCCTGCGTCACCGCCGAGAGATCGAGAAAAAGCGTCTTCGTCGTCGTGGTCGGACTATCGACAAAGGAGTGCACGAACCCCTTCTGCGTCGCCACCAGCAGCCGGTCGCTGAGCGGCACCGCGATGATCACCGTCGGGTCATCGAAGCTCAGTCCCGGAAACGCATCCGCAAAAGACCACCCCGTCGTGCTCGCCTCCGCCGGCGGCAGGTTGTTGTTGAGATAGGCCCCCGACACCGGTCGCTGTCCAAGCCCATACCCTTGAGCCTGAGCCGAAGCCCACGAGCCGAGTAGCAACGCAGCGCCGAGAATGCTCAATGGAAGGCGTTTCGCGAGCGACATAGCGTTTCTGATAAAATCTTCCGCTCCATCGGAGTCAACTTCATTTGCTCGGGGTTGGCGATTCCCAATCGGCGCTCCTTGCATGCTTCATTGGCTGACCGGTGGACACGCAGCGGGGGGTGCGTTTAGGTTTGCGACTTGGCTGCGACACCCCACATCGATCACCGCCTCCTCCGTCTGCACGCCCGTGACAATGTGCTGACGGTGATCGAGCCGCTCGCGGCGGGAGAGCAGCTCGCATTGAATGGGAAACCGCTGACGGTGACGGCGGCGCTGGGGATCGGGCACAAGGTGGCGGCAGAGGCGATCGCGGTTGGGGCAAAGATCGTGAAGTATGGGGCGGCTATTGGGTCGGCGACCCGCGACATTTCCCCGGGGGAGCACGTGCATACGCACAACGTGCAGAGCGACTATCTGCCGACGTTCTTGCGGGAAGATCAGGGGCGTTATTTTTCCCAGGGGCAGCACCAGCAGCAGCAATGAACGGCTATCTCCGCACTGACGGCCGCAAGGGTATCCGCAATATCACGGTGGTGGTCTATCTCGTAGAGTGCGCGCATCATGTGGCGCGGGAGATCGTGTATCCGTTCCGCGATCAGGCGGTGCATCTGCTCGGGTTTCCGGGGTGTTACCCGAACGCCTACGCCCACCGCATGCTGCGGCAGCTTTGCACGCACCCGAATGTGGGGGCAGCGCTGCTCGTGTCGCTTGGGTGCGAAGGGTTCAATCGCGCGGATCTGCTCGCGGAGATCGAGGCGACGGGGCGGCCAGCAGGGATTTTGGTCATTCAGCAGACGGGTGGAACCCGCCGGACGATCGAGGAAGGCCGGGCATGGATTGCGGCGGCGCTGGAGCAGGTGGCGACGGTGCGGCGGGTGGAGATGGGTGTGGCGGAGCTGATCGTGGGAACGGTATGCGGCGGGTCGGATGCGACGAGCGGGATCACCGCGAATCCGGCGGTGGGACTGGCCTTCGATCGGCTCGTGGCGAGTGGGGCGCGGGTGATCTTTGAAGAGACGGGCGAGCTGATCGGCTGCGAGCAGATCATGGCCGCGCGCGCCGCCCGGCCGGAACTCGCGCCGGAGCTCCTCGCGTGTGTGGAAAAGGCGGCGCGGTATTACACCACGATGGGGCATGGGAGCTTTGCGCCGGGGAATGCGGAGGGCGGGCTGACGACGCAGGAGGAGAAGTCGATGGGCGCTTACAGCAAGAGCGGAAATTCGCCGATCGCGGGGATCCTGAAGCCAGGTGACGTGCCGCCGAGTGGCGGGCTTTACCTGCTCGACGTGGTGCCGGACGGCGAGGTGCGCTGGGGCTTCCCGAACATCAGCGACATCCAGGAGATCGGGGAGCTGATCGCATGTGGGTCGCACGTCACGCTTTTCACGACGGGGCGCGGGTCGGTGGTGGGATCGGCGATTTCGCCGGTGATCAAGGTGTGCGCGAATCCGGAGACGTACCGGCGGCTGGCCGAAGATATGGATGTCGATGCGGGGCGGATCCTGGAGGGGCGGGCGACGCTGGAGGAGGTGGGGCGGGAAATCTTCGACTGCATCCTGCGTGTGGCGGCGGGCGGCGAGACGGTGAGTGAGGCGCTCGGGCACCGGGAGTTTTCGCTGGTGTACAAGAGCTTTGAGCCGCTCGGGCCGGCGTGTCTGCCGGGGTGAGAAGAGGACGCGGATGGCCTCCCCACTTTCTACCCCAACGCTCTTCCGCCTCTTGGCGTGGGTGCACTGGCGGTCGTTTCTGGCGAGTTGGCGGAAGACGCGTCGGGAGTCGCCGCTGCTGCTCCTCGTGCTCGCGGTCTTCATCGTCGGGTATCTCGGTGTGGGCTACTGGCTCTTCTTTACCGGGCTGAATTTCCTCCATGACTTTCAGGTCGTCGGCAGCCTGCTCTCGCAGCGCATCCTCTTTCTGATCTTCGCGTTTTTCTTCGCGATGCTGATCTTTTCCAATCTGATCATCGGCTACACCACGCTCTTCAAGAACCGGGAGACCGAGTGGATGCTCTCGCTGCCGATCGCGCATCGCGACGTGTATCGGTGGAAGTTCCTCGAAGCGCTGGTCATCTCGAGCTGGGCGCTGATCTTCCTGAGCGCACCCATGATGATCGCCTACGGGCGCGTCCACGGAGTGCCGGCGCACTTCTACGCGCAGATCGCCCTGGTCTATCTGCCCTTTGTGGTCATCCCGGCACTGCTCGGCTCGTGGGTGATCGTCTTTCTCGTCCGAGTGCTGGCGCGGTATCGGGTGAAAAAGAGCGCGGCGATCGTGGCCGGAGCCGCCGTGCTGCTGCTACTCTTTGCGATCAAGCCGGTGACCGACACGCAGGCGGTCGCGCAGCATGAGATCGTTTCCTTTGGCCAGCTCCTGAAGCACACGCGCCTGAGCGTGAACCCATATCTGCCAAGCGCGTGGGTCGCGCAGAGTGTCCTGGCGTGGAGCGAAGGACTGTCGCAGCGCGGGCTCTTTTACTTTCTGCTCCTGCTCAGCAATGCGCTGATGGGTCTGCTCATCGGCTTCGAGCTGGTGGGGCGGTGCTTCTTTGGAAGCTGGACGGTGGCGCTGAGTTCGCGAGCGGAGCGCTACCAGCGGGAGGCGGAGTCGAAGCGGCGGCGCAGCTCCCGGCTGCCGCTGCTCGAGCGCCTGCTCACTCCGCTCCGCCGCTACTCGCCGCCGATGGCCGCGCTGGTGGTGAAGGATGTGCGGCTCTTCTGGCGGGATCCGGCGCAGTGGATCCA
>JANPIS010000304.1:0-2477 GCA_031425095.1 Chthoniobacteraceae bacterium | reverse complement strand
AGGCTTCCAATCGGGCGCGCATAGCACTCACGCGCTCGGCTTGCACCGGATCGGTGGCGAGATTGTGCAGTTCGGCGGGATCGGCCCGGAGGTGGTAGAGTTCGACGGCCGGGCGTTCCGGGTAGCTCTTCACGATGGCGGCGGCGGCCGTGTCGGTCTTCGCCTTCTCATACCAGGAGGTCCAGTAGGGCAGGCCGCTCCGAGTTGGAGATTTGTCGATGTGCGTCGTGTGCGCGAACTCGGGGTGAAGGTTGAGGATGAATTTCCAATCCCCGTCGCGCAGGGCGCGGATGGGATACACGTTCATCTCTTGGTCGCCGCTGTGCGTAGTGAAGATGACTTCGCGATGCGCGGACTTCTCGCCGCGCAGCACGGGCAGGAACGAGCGGCCGTCAATGCCCGTCGGCACGGTGCCGCCGACGGCCTCGATGAGCGTGGGCCAAAGACCAATCCACTGCACCTGCGAGCCGGTGCTGGAGCCGGGCTTGATGACGCCGGGCCACGCCGCGAGGAACGGCACGCGGATGCCGGTGTCGTAGAGGTTCCATTTGCCGAACGGCCACTGCGCGCCGTGGTCGCTGGTGTAGATGACGAGCGTGTTCGCCGGATCGAAGTGCTGCTTCGCGAGGTCCATCACGGCACCTAGTTCGGTGTCGGCCTTCGTCACGCTCGTGTAGTAGCGCGCGCGGAAATCGCGCGTCTCCGGCGTGTCCACGAACTTCGGCGGCAGCGTCACCTTCGCGGGATCGTAGCCTTCGAGGTCGGTCCACGGCGCGTGTGGATGGTGCGAACCGACGAAGAGGCAGAGTGGTTTCGAGGCGTCGCGCCCTTTCAAAAATTTGGCGGCCTGTGCGACAGCGTCACCTTTCCCCGCATCGAACACATCGAAACCGTGGCGCGCCACGTCCTTGCCGTGCGCGACTTTTCCAAACGCGGCAGTCTCGTAGCCGAGTTTGCGCATCACGTCGGGCAGCGAGGCCACGTCGTCGCGCTTGAACGTGTGGTTGTTTTCCGCGCCGTTGCGCGCGGGCATCAGCCCTGTGAGCATCGCCGAGCGGCTCGGCGCGCACGACGGCGAGGCGATGAACGCGTGCGTGAACGTCATCCCGGCGTCCGCGAGCCGCTGCATGTTCGGCGTGCGCAGCTCGGTCGAACCGTAGGGCGTCGAGTCGAGCATCCCGTGATCGTCGGAGAGGAAGACGATGATGTTGGGCTTTTCGGCGGCTTTGGTGAGACCACAGAGGGCATTGATGAGCGTGGCGAAAAGGATGAGTCGTTTCATGGGTGAGCTAGGAGGAGCTGGAACTCAGAAATTGGCGATTTCTTCATCACTAAGCGCCCGCTTGAAGACGGCGAGTTCGTCCATGCGGCCCGAGAGATTGCGCGGCTCGGTGGTGAAGCCCCAGTTGCCAATGACGAGCTGGCGGAGCTTGAGCGGGTGCGCATCGTCGAGCGGGTTTTCTTTCACGAGCGCGCCATCAAGGTAATGGCGGACACGGCGATTCGCCGGATCGTGGACGACGGCGAAGGTATGCCATTGGCCCAGCACCGCGCGCTTTATGGGACGGCCTGAAGAAAAGCGGAGATCCCTGCGCTGATCATCGGTCTTGATGAACACCGCGCCATTGCCGCGATTGGGTTTCTCGTGACCGGAGATCAGCCAATAGAGCTGCCCTGGACCGACATCAGGCGTGAGCAGGATCGTCTGCGTGAGCTGCGACTCGGGCTCGATGCGCAGACTCACGATGAAGGTCGCGGCGTCGAGTTGCGTGCCGAGGGAAGTGCGGATGAGATCGCCCACGCGCTGGAAAGCCACGGCGTTCTTGCCCGGCCAGCGGCCTTGCGTCCACTCGCCGCCGATGACGGTGGCATCACTGCGCAGACCAACGCCTGGCGCGCGATTGCGGATGATGCCGCGTTCCGCGTCGGTGGCTTCAAAGTCGAGGTAGAGCAAGAGGCCTGGATCGGCTGCGAGCGCGTTGCTGCGGAGCTTCCACGCCTCGAATTGGCTCTGGCTGGCGCGGGCGGCGCGGTCGATCACATCGGCATCGAGCGGAAAGCGCGCGGTCGCTGCCGATTGCTCGACCAACGACTTTGAGGTGAGGCGTGCCGTCTGCCCGGTGGTCAGAGTGCTGCGCACCGCCGCGTCCATGCCGTGATGCATGTCCACCTTGCCCTCGATCACATGCACCTCGGTGCGCTCGGGTGATCGCGCATCGATGCCAAATACCGTGCCGCGATCCACCGCACGCCAGCCCGCGGCAGTGAGCGTGAAGCCTTCCGCCACCGGCGGCACATTCGCAGTCACGAGGCCGCTGCGAACCTCCGCTCCGTGTTCGCTCGTCAGGTCCAACTCCGCCGGTCCCTCGATGATGACTGTGGCACCGCTGAGAAACTGCAATCGCACCAGCCCCGCCTTCAGCGAAAATCTGCCCATCGGCACCCGGTCGTCGGTTTGAAAACCCGCATCATTCCAC
>JANPIS010000303.1:0-12019 GCA_031425095.1 Chthoniobacteraceae bacterium | reverse complement strand
GACTGGTGGATCGAGCAGCGCACCCGCACTCGCGGTGGACCTCTCCATCCACCGATCACCAGTCACGATTCACAAAAGCAACCCGCCGACGCGGTGCGCGCCCCCCATCGAGAAGGCGCACACCGGTCAAAGCGGAACGCTTAGCTCAGCACTTCCTTATGGAAGGTCGCCCAGTCGTCGAGATTGTTGAGGTCCACGGCGCCCGGATTCACCGAGCCGTCGTCCGCGAGGCCGCATGCGGCGAGGATGCCCTTGCGGGTGCCGTCGTCGTGGATGTAGCCGCGGATCGCCGCATTGTTCTTGTAGATCGTGGCCTTGTCGAGCTTCACGCCCGGCTGGGTCTTGATCCACGCTTCAAACTGCGTGTAGCTCGGCTTCTTCGTCTTGATGAAGTCGCGCACGGCGGCTTCGTTCAGACCGAGGGCCGCGAGGACCATGCTGTCGTAGCCCTTGCCGATGCCGGGATAGTCGGCGTGCAACTTGCCGCAGGCTTCGAGCGAAGCTTTCTGCCAGAGGCGGGGAAGGTGAATGACGCCGAGTGGGCCGGCGACGCCGGAACTGATCAATGGGATGTGATTGCTCATGTGTTTTTGTTGGAGGTGGTTTGCAGCTCGGCATTGGCGGATGATTTCCATCCTTCCAGCGCCGTGAAGGGGCTTCGGTTCTAGGCCCGCGCGCGCATGGGACAAAGCAAAAAATTGCTCGCGCAACGCACCCCGTGAGCGGTTGGCTGGCCCTAGTCCAGAGTCGTTTTTGGCGGCGCGATCGTGACTGCCGTGGCGCCGGGTTTCGGAGCGGCGGCGGTGAAGGGCACGGTGTACTCCGCGGGCAAGCTGCGGGTGTAGAAGGGGTTGCCGTAGAGATCCCAGCCGACCGGCAGGCCCATCTGATCGGCGATGTCGCGCGCCGCGAGGTAGGTCTCGATCGAGTCCTTGTAAACGTGGAACCAGACCACGGCCTTCGGATTCGTCTTCATTCGCTTGAGCTGCGTCTGAAAAACGGAGATGAGCGCGCGCGCCTGCTCGATCGTCTCGCCGGCGTTTTGCACTGGCACGAGCTTCATCGGGATGCGCGGCGAAGTCGCCGAGGGAGTCACGTCCACCTTCACCTCGCGACTGCCCAGCCGCACGCGGGCAAAGTGCGCGGCGAGCTTCTTCGGATCGAAGACGATCTTCCGCTGCGGGGACGAGCGGCCGGACTTGTCCTTGACCATCACCGGCTTCCCGTCGGGTCCTTTCACCGTCTCCTTGCTGATGGCCAGCGCGGACTCATTCCGCTTCAGCTCCGCCTCCACGAGATCGGAGAACTGCTCCTCATTCAAAAAGAGCACGCGCCCTCCCATGACGAGGAAGCGACTGATCTCGGCGCCTTCCGGCATGGGTCGCGGATTCGGCAGCTTCACGATGGTCGCCGGGGGCGGCGCGTAAACAGGCGTGGTGTCGAGCCGCAGCTTCAGCTTGTCCACTTCGGCAAGCATCGCTTCCACCGAGGTCTTCTTCTCGTCGCGCTCTTTCTTCCTTTGCTCGATCTGCTTTTGCAGATCCTCCAAGTCCACGAGCTTCACGTTTTGTTTGTCCTTGGTGACGTCGAGCGTCTGCAGCGTCTCCGTCGTCTTCTTTAGTTCCTGCTCAAGCTTCTTACTCTCCTCCTCCACCTTCTTCGGGTCCTCCTTCGGCACGGAGGCATCGAATTCCTTCTTCAGCTTTTCGTACTCTTCGATGCTCACGGGAGGCAGGTCGGAGAGCACCTTGTTCACCGAACGCGCGAGATTGATGCCAACCATCACGAGCACGATGATGAGCACGCCGACGACGTTTGTCATCGTGTCCATGAGCGCCACAAATGGCAACTCTTCTTCGCTATGTCCGGAACGGCGCGCCATGGGATGAGAATTAGTGCTTCACCGGGACTGGCGTGGCCTTCGGAGCAGGCGCAGCGGGCGGCGGCGCGGGTTTGGTCTCGGGCGGCGGCGTGAGCGTGCCGAGGAAATCCTTGAACATCTGGAGATCGACCTGGCCGCGTCCGGGAATCGGCAGCCGGCCGATCTGGCTCACTTGATAGCCATAGGTCGCCTGCGCCCAGCCAGCACCGAGATTGAAGGCACCCATGCCATCATCGCGCAGGAGGAAGATGATCTTGCTCTGCGGCACCGTGAGCACCGCTTTGAGGAACGCATTGAAGGCTTCATCCACGGCGACCACGTCCGCATTCGCGGTCACGACGCCCTTGTTCTTGCCATCCCAGTAGAAGGTCAGCTTCCCTGCCGAGGCTTCGACGAAGAAAACCTTTGAGCCTTTGGCGAGTCCAGAGCCGCCGGGCTGAACGATGACTGGCGGGCCTTTGATTTCCGGTGGCTTGCGCTTGAGGATCTCTGCGTTGAGTTCCGCGAGCTGCTTTTTAAGGGGTGGCTCCTGCGTCTTCAGCCCGTTCACCTCCAGCAGCAGGTTATCGAGCTCCTTCATCAGTGTGAGGCTGATCTCCTTATTCTTCTCGCGATCGGCGGTGGAGCTATCGAGCAGCTTCCGGATCTTCGCGACCTGCTCCTGCTGCTGCGTGCTCTCCTGCTTCAGCTTCTCGAGCTTGGAGACTTTCTCAATCAGCACCTCGTTGATTTTTTTGTTCTCCTTCAGCTGCTTCTGCATCTTCAGATACTCGGTCGCACGCTGAATCTCCTCCGGCGTCCGCCCCTTAATCTTCTGCGTCTGGGACACGCACATGACCACGATGATGAGCACCAGCACGCCGATGAGGGAGCACAGGATGTCCAGGAACGGGATGAGCAAGATCTCGTCACTGCGTTTGTGGGCTCTCTTGACCATAAGTCGGCCGGGCGGGAGGTCGGCGGTGAGTTAATCTCGCGAAGTTACTCGCCGCGGCTGAACCAGCCCTTCTTTTTCACCTGCTGAATGACGACCTGCTTTTCGCCCAGCTTTTCGAGCACGGCATTGAGGCCTTCGATGCCCGACTGTAACCCGCCGAGATACTGGCCAACGGTTTGCACGGATTGGTTCACGTTGTTTTCCACCTCGCTGCGCATCGCGGTCATGTTCGTGACGAACTGCGTGATCGCCGCCTGCTGGTGGATCTCGATGCGGCGGTCGAGGTTGTTCGTGTATTCGAGCATCCGCGCGGAGAGCTCATTCAGATCGGTGAGAAATTCCTTCTGCGCGCCCGCGATCGCCTTCACCACCGAGTCGCCGACCGCCCCGAGGTCGCCGCCGCCCACTCCGGAGCCATCGTTCAAGCGCGGCAACAGCACTTCATTACAGAAGGAATCGATTTCGTTGAGCGTCTCCTCCTCGTGCTTGGCGAGGGAGTTCATCGGGAAGTTCAGAAACACAGCATACACGAGACCGAGCAGCGTCGCATCGAAGGCCGTGCCGAGGCCGCTGGTCACGGCATTGATCGAACCCATGATGGCGTCGATGTCCTCCACTCCGCCGAAGCTCATGCCCGAGATCGCATGCGACAGACCGATCACCGTGCCGATGAACCCGAGCAGCGGGATCGCCCAGAGGAAAGCGCGAACGATGATGTAACTGCCCATGATGCGCGACCCATCGATCGCCGACTGCGCCGTCATCATCGCGCTCACGTGCCCCACATTTTGCCGCACCTCGAAGAACTCGAGCGCCTTCCGAATGCGATTCACCATCAGGCTGTCGCGCAGATTGAAAGGCATCCGATAGACGTGATCGATGAAGTAACCAACGTTGAAGGCATTGATCTCCGCGCCCAATTCCATCGGCAGCACATCGAGGAGCAGCGCGGCCTTCTGATGCTTCAGCTTCCGCAGCTTCAGATAGCAGATCGACATCGCCCAGAAGAAGAAGAGCGTATTCACAAAGCTCACCGTGAAATGCTTGTAGAGCAAGTTGGCGATGACTTCGCCGGTGTTGTAGGCCGATGTCGCTTTCCCGGGATCCGCCTGGAATGGATAGACGATCGCGAAGACAAGCAAGGTGATCCCGAGGCCGATGCCAAAGCTCAGCCGCGCATTCGGGTTCGTGGGATCTTGCTCTTCCCAGGCCTTGCGCTCCATCGGCTGCGTGGCCCGGTGGGCCTGGCTCGTGGTCGGGCGATTCACCTTGGAGACCGGCACGCTCGGTGCGGGCGCTGAGGTGTCTTCCTCATCGCTTTCCGGGACTTGGAACTTGAAGTTACAACCCGGGCAGTTGACGACCTGGCCAGCCATCGTCGGCTCGCCCACCAAGTGCATATCGCAGGAAGGACAGTGGAATTTCACAGCAGCGGGATTTTGGGGAAGACGTGTTTTTTCCGAAGCAGGCGCGCCCCAATCTTCGGGGGGACATCTGCGGGCTGGCAGAAACCACGAATATGCTCCCGGCGCAAGTGCAGCCGGGGCTTCCCGAGTATCGGACTCCCCTCTACGGCACTTTCAGACCGAGCTTCTTCAGCTTCGGAATGGCGACCGCTCGCACGTACCCTTGGTTGGGATTCCGCCACACGTAATCCTGGTGGTATTCCTCCGCCGGGTAAAACCGTTCCAGCGTGGAAACCTCCGTGGCGATCGGTTTGCCGCGGCGCTTGGCTTCGGCCTCTTTGGCGGCCTCCGCGATGGCGCGCTCGCTGGCATTCGCCGGGAGGATGATGGAGCGATACTGCGGGCCGAAGTCCGGTGCAACGCCGCGGCCATCGGTCGGGTCGTGGGTTTTCCAGAAGAAGGTGATGAGCGCGTCGTAGGTCACGATCGCCGGGTCGTATTCGATCTGCACGACCTCCGCGTGGCCGGTGCGCCCGCTGCCGACGGCTTCGTAGCTGGGATCTTTTTCGGGGCCTCCGGCGTAACCCGAGATCACGCTTACCACACCAGGCACTTGCTCGAACATGGCTTCCACGCACCAGAAGCAGCCGGCCCCGACGACGGCCTTGGCGGTGGGACCTTGCGGCTTGCTCAGAGGCGGGCGGGCGGCGCCCGAAGCTGCGCGATCGCTGCATGCCACCACGGCAAAAAGCGCGAGCGCGAGCGTGGTGAACGATTGGAGGATACGGGATCGTTGATGGTCGCGGTTCATATTGCGGAGTGATGTTTCGCCCGGAGTGCAGCGAAAGACGAGTCTTTGCGAGCAGGCCGGCGGCAAGGGTTAGACGCACGGCGCGGTCGGATATTCCTGCGCCTAAGAAATCCAAGGCCGCCAACTTTTCATTCGCAGAAGAATTTCCGCATATGAAAATTATTCCCCTCTCCCGCTCAAAATCCGGGCGCCCTTCGTCCGAGAACTTCGATGTCGCCGGCCAAGTGCCTGCGCTCCAGCGGGGCCTCGCCATGCTCGAGCATCTTGCCGCAGCGCCCGAGGGCGCAAATCTTTCGGAACTTGCGACGACGCTCGGTATCTCGATCACGTCCGTTTTTCGGCTCGCCGGAGCGCTGGAGGAGCTGGGCTACGTCAGCCGCGACGGAAAGACGAAACGTTTTGCCGTCACCCGCAAGCTGCTCCTGCTCGGGCAACCGCACTCGGGCACGCAGAGCCTCGTGGCGTGTGCGCTGGAGCCGATGCACCGCGTGCTCGAGGCCACCGGCGAGACCACGCAGCTTGGCTGTCTCGCCGAAGGGAGTTGCGTGATGCTGGAGCAGCTCCCGGCGCGCCATCCCTTCAAATACATCGTCGCTCTCGGCTCCCGGGTGCCGGTCCACTGTTGCGCGCCGGGCAAGGCGATGCTCGCTTTCCTGCCCGAGGCCGCCCTCCACGCCATGCTCCCCCAGCTCCGTTTTGAAAAGCACACCGAGCGCACGATCGCGAGCCGGCGGGAATTGCTCGCCGACCTCGAGCGCATCCGCGCGTGCGGCTACGCCGTCGATCGCGGCGAGCACTTCGAGGGCATCCACTGCGTGGCGGCGCCGCTGCTGGATCGGCATGGACACGCCATCGCCGCGATCACCATCGCGGGGCCGTCGTCGCGGATTCCGGTGAGTCGTTTTGCCGAACATGGGCGGCTCATCGCGGCTGCGGCGAATGACGCGGCACGGCGCTTTCAGGAGTAACTGCGTGAAAAGCTTGTCTCTCAACGTGTGCTGGCGGGCGGCGATTGTTGCGTTCGCTTGGAAATTCGGGGCGGGGGCGCCCCTGCTCCTTGCGGCTGCGCTGCCACCGGAGCATGTCGAGTTTTTCGAGAAGAAGATCCGCCCCGTGCTCGTGGCGGAATGTTACGAGTGTCACAACGCGAAGAAGACGAAGGGCGGACTGCGGCTCGACTATCGCGATGGCTGGCAAAAGGGCGGTGACACGGGCGAGGCGATCGTACCGGGCGATCCCACGAAGAGCCTGCTGATCGAGTCCATCAAGCACACCGATCCCGATCTCAAGATGCCGGACAAGGCGCCTAAACTCGAGGACGCGGTGATCGCCGACTTTGAGAAATGGATCGCCATGGGCGCGCCCGATCCCCGCGACGAACCGCCTGCCGAGCAAGGCGCAAAGCCGACCTGGGCGCAGTTGCTCGAAGTGCGGAAGAGCTGGTGGTCGCTGCAGCCGGTGGAAAAGCCGGCGGTTCCCGCGGTGAAAGATGCCGCGTGGTCCGAGCATCCCGTCGATCGCTTTCTGCTCGCGAAGCTGGAGGCGAAAGGCCTCGCGCCCGCAGCCCCAGCAGACCCGCGCACTTTCATCCGTCGTCTTACGTTTGCCCTCACTGGCCTGCCACCGACTCCCGATGAAGCGGAAGCATTCGTCGCGGATTCTCTCCGCAATCCGCAATCCGCAATCCGCAATGCCGCCGACCGCCTGCTCGCCTCGCCGCACTTCGGTGAGCATTGGGCGCGGCACTGGATGGACCTGATGCGCTACGCCGAGACGCACGGCAGCGAAGGCGATCCGGAGATCCCGCAAGCCTGGCGCTACCGTGACTACCTCATCCGCGCTTTCAACAACGACGTGCCGCAGGATCAGCTCATCCGCGAACATCTCGCCGGCGATCTCCTCGCGCAGCCGCGGATGAATCCCGACGGCTTCAACGAATCCATCCTCGGCACGGCGCAGTTCCGCTTCGTCGAGCACGGTTTCCAACCGGTGGACACGCTCGACGATCAGGTGAAGGCCGTGGACAACCAGATCGACGTGGTGACGAAAGCCTTCCAAGCCACGACGGTCTCGTGCGCGCGCTGCCACGATCACAAGTTCGACGCCGTGAGCCAGCGCGACTTCACCGCGCTCTACGGCATCTTTGCGAGCTGCCGACCCGCGCAGGTGACGATCGATGCGCCCGAGGTGCGGCAGAAGAATCGCGGCGAGCTGGAGGCGCTGCATGCGCGGATCAAAAGCGGCCTCGCCGAAGCGTGGCTCGCGAGCGCCAAGGAAATCGGAACGCGTCTGCTGCAGGAAGCGGGACGTGCCAACAAAGCGCAGGAGACTGCGGAGAAAATCCGCACATTGGAAAAGAAACTCGCGGACTTTGATTGGAGCGTGCGCTCACCGGCGATGGCTTCAGGTGCCGCCGAAACGGCCGGTTCGCCGCTCGCAGTGTGGACTTTGGATCGCGACGCGAGCGATGCGCTCGGCAAACTCGACGGCCATCTCGAAGGCGGCGCGGAGATTACCAATGGCCGCCTCGTCCTCGGCGGCAATGGCGCGTATCTGCGCACCGACGTGCTGCCGGTCACCATCCAGGAGAAGACGCTCGAGGCCTGGGTCATCCCCTCCAATCTCGATCAGCGCGCCGGCGGCGTGATCACCATCGAAGGCGCGAAAATTCACGGCTTCGACTCCATCGTCTTTGCCGAGCGCGAGCCGCGCCGCTGGATGGCTGGCAGCGATTTCTCCAAGCGCACCGAGAGCGTCGGCGCTGATCCGGAAGATGCGCCCGCCGGCACGCTGCTGCATCTCGCGATCACCTACCGCACCGACGGCAGCATCAGCATCTACCGGAATGGCGCTCTGCTCGGCCGCACCTACATCAAGGGCGAACTCAAAACTTTCGAAGCTGGAGAATCCCGCGTCCTGCTCGGCCTGCGCCATAGCGGTGCGAAGAATGGATTCTTCGCCGGCGAGATCGAGGAGGCGCGGCTTTACGATCGCGCGCTCACGGCGCAGGAAGTCGCTGCGTCCTTCCGCGGCGGACCGTCGGCGAACCGTGCGGCCCCTCCTCTCACGACTGCACAGCAGGCAGAGCGCACTGAATTGGCGGGGCAACTCGACGCCCTGCGTGCCGCCGCGAAATCCGCTCCGGGCCAGGCATTGGACGACGCCCTCCGGGACGCTGCGACGAATGATGCGAACCCCTTTCATCTCTGGGCAAAACTCACGAGTGCCGACATCTCGGACCCGACGGAAGCGTGGCCTTTGCTCGCGAAACAACTCCGCGTGCAGCTCGAAGAAGCGCGCACTTTCAACCGCGAGAACTTCCGCCCGATGTGGGATCTCGCGGGAGCGGACTACGAGAAGTGGTTCCCCTACGGTTCCGGACTCCCGACGCACCCGGCGGCTCCCGGCGAATTTTCGGCAACGCCGAGCGGCGACCGCATCGTCGACGGCCTGCTCCCCGCGGGAATCTTCACCCACCGACTGAGCGACAAACACAACGGCCTGCTCACATCCCCCAGCTTCAAGATCGAGACGGACAGCATTAGCGTCCGCGCCGCGGGCGGCGGCGGCGCGTCGGTGCGCGTGATTGTGGATAATTACCCACTACCGACTAACCCGATCTTTCCCAAGGCACTGCTCGAAAAAGAGGAGCCCGGCTGGGTGCGCATCGACACTGCGTATCGCAAGGGCAGCATGGCCTACATCGAGTTTGGCACGCGCGACGATGTCACCCGGCCGCTGCCGGAAAAGAAGGGCGCGGCGAAATCAGACCGCTATGGAGATGGGCGCGGATTTTTCGCCGTCGAGCGGATCGTGAGCAGCGACGGCAAGGAACTCCCACGCGAGGAGAATGTGGCCATTCTCCCGCTGCTCGAAGGCCCTGCGCCCAAATCGTCCGCTGAACTCGCCGCGCACTACAGCCGCGTCCTCTCTGGCGCCGTCGCCGCGTGGCGTGATGGCTCGCTGAGCGAGCCGCAGCGGGCGTTGCTGGACTTCCTCGTGCGGCGCGGCGTGCTGCCCGTGAGCCTTCCGAAGCTGGACAAGGTGCGCCCACTCGTCGCCGAGTATCGGCGGCTGGAAAGTGAGGTGCCGATCCTTCAGCGCGCGCCGGGATTACTCGAGACGCTTGCCACCGATGCGCCCCTGTATGAGCGCGGCGAACACACCAAACCCGGCGCCGCCGTGCCGCGCGGCTACCTCGCTGTGCTCGGCGCCGAGCCTTATCACACGAAGGTCAGCGGACGCCGCGAACTCGCCGACGAAATCGCCAGCCCGCGCAATCCGCTCACCGCCCGCGTGATGGTGAATCGCATCTGGTATGCGCTTTTCGGACGCGGACTGGTGGCGACCGTGGATAACTTCGGGCGCCTCGGCGAAAAGCCCACGCATCCCGAACTGCTCGACTATCTCGCCGGGAAATTCATCGCGCACGGCTGGTCCACAAAGGAGATGATCCGCATCCTCGTCACGACGCGCGCCTTTGCCATGAGCAGCACGCCCTCGCCGCGCGCCACCGAGATCGATCCGGGCAATGACTGGCTCTCGCACTTCCGCGTCCGCCGCATCGCCGCAGAGTCCGTGCGCGACTCACTCCTCGCCGTTTCCGGCAGTCTCGACGCCACGATGTACGGTAAAAGCGCCGGCCCCGAAACGCCGCGTCGCAGTCTCTACCTGCAGGTGAAGCGCACGAATCTGAATCCCTTCCTGCAAGTCTTCGACGCGCCGAAACCCTTCACCACGCTCGGCCGCCGCGACCTCACCAACGTTCCCGCGCAATCGCTAACGATGCTGAACTCCCCTTTCGTCATCGACCAGGCCGAGCATTGGGCGCGGACGCTGGTGAAGGACGGCAGCACTTCCATCGAAGAACGCGTGGGCCGCATGTTCACCACCGCCTTCGCCCGCCCGCCCGCCGCTCACGAACTCGCCGCGGCAAAAAACTTCCTCGACACCCTCACCACCGATCGCGACGAAAAACCGGATGCCTTGCTGGCATCCGTTCCGGTATGGCAGGACTTCGCGCAGGCGCTCTTCAACCTGAAAGAGTTCATCTACATTCGCTGAACGCGCCATGAATAAACCGCCACTGTTTCGTCCACCACTCACCCGCCGCGCGATGCTCCGCCAGTGCTCGCTTGGCTTTGGCGGGCTCGCGCTTGCCGGACTGCTCAGCGACAAAGCCTTCGGCGCACTCTCGAGCACGGAGACGCCCATGGGGCCGCACTTCGCGCCAAAGGCGAAGCGCGTGATTTTTTGTTACATGTCGGGCGGCGTGTCGCATGTGGATTCCTTTGATCCGAAGCCGGAGCTGGCGAAGCGCCATGGCCAACCCATGCCGGTGCCGGTGCGGCCCACGATGTTTAATAACAACGGCAACATCATGGCTTCGCCGTGGGAGTTCAAAAATCGCGGGCAGAGCGGCATGCCGGTCAGCGAACTTTTTCCGCACATCGCGCAGCATGCCGACAGCCTCTGTGTGATCCGCTCGATGACGAGCAAGGTGAACGAACACGCGCAGGGCAATTACTTTGCGCACACTGGCTTTCCTTTCATGGGTCATCCAAGCGCGGGCGCGTGGGTGAGCTACGGACTCGGCACGGAGAATCAGGACCTGCCCGGTTTCATCGTGCTGCAGAGCGGGAATGCCGGTGCGCCACACGGAGGCGTCGGCATTTACTCCAATGGCTACCTTCCGGGGCAGCATCAGGCTTCCTTCCTGCGCGCCGATGCCGCGGAAGCGCTGGCGAATATCAAGCCGCACGAGAGTGACGCGCTCCAGCGGAAGCGGCTGAGCTTTGTGCGCGGGCTCGACGAAAGCTTCCTGCGCGAAGCCGCCGAGCCGCAGGTCGAGGCCGCGATCCGCAACTACGAAACGGCCTACCGCATGCAGACCGCAGTGCCCGAGATCTGCGACATCACCGGCGAGACGGACGCGACGAAGACCCTCTACGGCCTCGATTCAAAGAACACCCAGACCGCCGCGTATGGCCGGCAGGCACTCGTCGCGCGGCGGCTCATCGAGCGTGGGGTGCGTTTCGTCGAGCTGAGTTGCATGCCGCAAACGGCCAAAGGCGGGCAGGCGCCAAATCCGTGGGATCAGCATGGCAACATCAAGGAAGGCCACAGCGATATGGCGCAGCAGGTCGATCAGCCGATCGCCGCGCTCATCACGGACTTGAAAGCGCGCGGACTTTTCGAGGACACCCTCATCCTCTGGACCGGCGAGTTCGGCCGCACGCCCTTCTCCCAAGGCAGCGACGGCCGCGATCATAATCCCACCGGCTTCAGCCTGTGGCTCGCCGGCGGCGGCGTGCGCGGCGGCACGATCATCGGCGCCACGGATGAACTCGGCTACTACGCCGTGGAGGAAGTCGCCACCTTCTACGATCTTTACGCGACCGTGCTGCACCTCCTCGGCGTCGATCACGAAAAGCTCACCTATCGTTTCGGCGGCCGCGACTTCCGGCTCACGGATGTGCACGGGCAGGTGATCAAGGGCGTGCTCGCCTGACGCTGACGAGTTTTCACCGCAGAGACACAAACGAAACAGGGGTCCCAACGCCCACGATACTCCGCCGCGCGACCCTGCTTCTGCCCGCCTCCTGACTGCTGCGCCCTGCCCCTACGTCATCGAGTGCAGGCCGATCATGTTACCCTCGGTGTCGATGACCATCGCGATGAAGCCGTATTCACCGATGGCAAACTTCGGTTTGGAGACCTTGCCGCCCGCGGTCTCGGCGCGGGCGGCTTCGGTGGCGCAATCGGCGCAGGAGAAATAGACGAGGGTGCCGCCGCCGCCGGAGGGGCAGCCGGGCATGTGAATGAGAGCGCCGGGCGCACCATAGGTGCTCATGTCCATGGGGAAGGAGAGCATGTCGAATTCGGTGCTGGGGAGTTTCTCCAGCTTCGTGGCGAAGACGGTCTCGTAGAAGGCCCGGGCGCGGGCCATGTCCTGCACATAGATCTCAAACCAGCCGACGGGA
>JANPIS010000302.1:0-4273 GCA_031425095.1 Chthoniobacteraceae bacterium | reverse complement strand
GCGAATTCATCTCGATCATCGGTCCCTCCGGCAGTGGGAAATCGACGCTGATGCACATCCTCGGCTGCCTCGATTCGCCCAGCAAAGGGAGCATCCGGCTCGATGGGACGGAAATCGCGACGGCTTCGACCCGCGAACTGGCCCGCATTCGAAATACGAAAATCGGCTTCGTCTTCCAGTTCTTCAACCTGCTGCCGAAGCTCAGCGTGCTGCAGAATGTCGAGCTGCCGATGATCTACGCGGGATGCAGCGCTCGCGAGCGCCGCGACCGCGCGATGGCTGCGCTGAAGCTCGTGGAAATGGACAACCGCGCCAAACACCGCCCGATGCAACTCTCCGGCGGCCAGCAGCAGCGCGCGGCCATCGCCCGTGCGCTAGTGAACGATCCGAAGATCGTCTTTGCCGACGAACCGACCGGCAACCTCGACTCGCACACCGGCGAGACGATCCTCAACCTTTTCCACCAACTCAGCCGCGAAGGTCGGACGATCGCGCTCGTCACGCACGACCCGGAGATCGCCGCAGTCACTCCGCGCAAGATCGAGATTCGAGACGGAAAGATCGCGAGGAACGTGGACGCGAAGCTCGCGGGGGAGCAGGAAGGGCCCAAGTTTGTGGTCGGGGAAACGCGGCAGTATCCAGGGTCCGCATGAATTGGTTCAACGCCGTTGCCGTTGGGCTGAAGGAGATCCTGGCGAACAAGTTTCGCTCTCTCCTGACCATGCTCGGGATCATCCTCGGCGTCTCGAGTCTCGTCGCCATGTCGGCGCTGGTGAAAGGGATGGAGAATGGGATGAAGGAAGCGCTCATCGCCATCGGGGGATTGGAAAAGGTGCGCATCGAAGAGCAGGACATCCCCGTCTATCAGCAGCATCTCGCGGATCAGGCCGTGGGCACGACCATGGCCGATGTGCATGCCCTCATCCGCAGCGCACCGCTCGTCACGGCGGTGGTGCCGGAGATGCGCTCCCGCAGCATCACGCTCACGCGCGAGGGTAAGAGCTTCAATCCCTACAATTTTGTCGGCACCTGGCCAAATGCGGTGGAACTCAACCAGCACGTCCTCGCGCATGGCCGGATGTTCAACGAACTCGACGACGAGAACGCGCGCAATGTCTGCGTGATCGGCACCGCGACGCGCGACGCGCTCTTCGGTTCACCGGAGCAGGTGGGGCGCGAGATCATTCCGGTCGGCGAATTCATCAACGTGAACAACCAGCGCTTCCGCATCATCGGGATGTTCGAGCACTACGAGAGCGAGCAGGATAAGAAGATCCGTGAACTGGAAGCGCAGAAGCCGCCGGAACCCAAGACCACCGGGCCGGAACGCAGCCGCGGCTATGGCAGCATGAGCGGCAGCAAGAAAAGTGGTTCGATGGGCAGCTTCGTCTTCGACCTGAAAAATCACACGGTGTACATCCCGCTGAATACGATGTGGCTTCGTTTCCGAGCCGCCACCGGGATTGCGCTCAGCAGTGGCGGCGGCAGTTCATCTTCCAGCAGCAGCCGTGGCAGCAGCAGCTCGAGCAGCGGGAGCGGCACGGGAGCGGCCGGCAGTCCGGAGTTTGTCCCCGACAATCGCCTCTCGACTCTCTCGATCAAGATCGCGGATATCGACCGCATGGACGAAGCGCTGCAACAGGCCAAGAACGTCCTCATGCATTCGCACAAAGGCATCGAGGATTTCTCCTTCCGCACCCAGGAGAACTGGTCCGAAGGAATCACCACCGCGATCAAGAATGCCCGGATGAGCGGTGGCATCATCGCCGCGATCAGCCTCCTCGTCGGCGGCATCGGGATCATGAACATCATGCTCGCGAGCATCACCGAACGCGTCCGGGAGATCGGCATCCGCAAGGCCATCGGCGCGACCTTCTCCGATGTCTTCACCCAGATCCTCGTCGAGAGCGTCGTTATCGCCATCATCGGTGGCCTCGCGGGCTTGTTGACTTCAAACCTCCTCGTGCGCCTGCTGGTCTTTCTCTCGCCGTCCGAAAACACGCCCGTGATTACGGTGGACACGATGATCATGGCCTTCGCCTTCAGCGTTGGCGTCGGCGTGCTTGCCGGACTTTTCCCCGCTTTCAAAGCGGCGAAGCTGAACCCGATCCAGGCGCTGCGCTATGAGTAAGGGAAACGTGGAGACTCAGCGCTGATCGGGCCGTGTTTCTCTTCAACGCCATCTTCGTCGGGCTCCGCGAAATCCTCGCGAACAAATTCCGCTCGCTGCTCACCATGCTCGGCATCGTGCTCGGCGTCTCCAGCCTCGTCGCGATGGCCGCGATCGTGAAGGGCATGGAGAACGGCATGAAGGAATCGATGATCGCACTCGGCGGACTCGACAAGGCGCTCACCCGCGAAGCCCCCGTGCCGACGTGGCAGAGCCACCTCGCGGATCAGGCGCCGAGCAATACGCTGAAAGACGTGGAGGCGCTGCGCCGCAGTGCGCCGCTCATCCGCCTCGTCTCGCCGGAGATGGCCCTGGAGCGCGCGATCGTCTCCGTCGGCGACAAGCGCGTGAAGCCTGCCGAACTCGTCGGCGTCTGGCCTGTGGTGCTCGATATGAATCTGCACGTCCTCGAGCACGGCCGCTTTTTCAACGATCTCGACGACGAAAATGCCAACGCCGTGTGCGTCATCGGCACGGGCATTCGCGACGCGCTCTTCGGTTCCCCGGAAGAGCTCGGTCGCGAGGTCATCCCGCTCGGGGAGCGGGTGCAGATCAATGCGCAGACCTTCACCATCATCGGCATGTTTCAGCACTACGAGAGCGAGGCGGACCGCGCGAAGCGCGAGGCAGCGCGTGTGCACCCCGAGGCCGCGAAGCAACCGGCGGTCGCACGCGGGCGCCCCGGCTATCGCAGCGCCGGCGGCGGGAGTGGCTGGGCGTTCGAGCGCAAGAACATGACCGTCTATATCCCCATGAACACGATGTGGCTGCGCTTCCGGGCGGCGAGCGGCGCGGACTTCATCCCGGACCCGACCCTCTCGGACATCGACTTGAAGGTGCACGATCTTTCCCAGATCGAGCCCGCGCTCAGCCAGGCGCGCAACGTCCTGCTGACCACCCACAACGGCATCGAGAACTTCAGCTTCTCCACCCAGGAGAACAATCTCGAGAGCATCAATCAGGCGATCCGCAACGCGCGGATGAGCGGCGGCATCATCGCGGCGATCAGTCTGCTCGCGGGTGGCATCGGCATCATGAACATCATGCTCGCGAGCATCACCGAGCGCGTGCGGGAGATCGGCATCCGCAAGGCGATCGGTGCGACGTATTTCGATGTCTTCACGCAGGTGCTCGTCGAGAGCGTGGTCCTCGCGGTGCTCGGTGGACTGGCCGGACTCGCCGCTTCCCTGGCCCTCGTGAATCTCATCACCTACGTCTCCGGCGGCGCGAATATGCCCGTGATCACGTTCGAGAGCATGATCACCGCGTTCGCCTTCAGCGCAGTCATCGGCATCGTCGCCGGGCTTTTCCCGGCCTTGAAAGCAGCGCGCCTCAATCCGATCCAGGCGCTGCGTTACGGTTAGGGCCGATGCTCCTCTGGCGCGAAAAACTTCCTGACACCTGGCTGCCCAAGATTCGCGGGAATCTCGGCACGGTGCTCGTCGACCACGCGCATCTCGAGCGCAAGGCCGCGAGCTCCGCGCTGAACCTGGAAAAGTACGTGGAACTGCACAACCGCGTGAGCGAGCTGAACGCGATCGCGATCGAGGAGCTGCAGCACTTTGAGCTCGTGCTCCGCCTGCTCCGCGAGCGCGGGATTCCCTTCACCAATCCCCAGCGCAGTCCCTGGATCAGCGGAATGATGAGCGCCGTGCGGAAGGGGCGGCGCGAGCAGGTGGTCGATCACCTCACGGTCCTGGCGCTGATCGAAGGTCGGAGCTGCGAAAAGTTTCAGATCCTCGCGGGAGGCGTACGCGATCTCGATGCGCCGCTCGCGGATTTCTACGCGAGCCTCGTCGAGAGCGAAGGCAATCACTACGCGACCTATCTCCTCATGGCCCGGCAGATCGACGAGGCCGAGGCGAATCGGCGACTCGACTTCTACCTCGACCTCGACGCGAAGCTCATCCGCGAGCCGAACCCGCGCCCGATGTTGCACTGAGATCGGTGCGCGCTGGGAGCGTGACACAGGCCTCTGGCCTGTGCCCACAGGCCGGAGGCCTGTGTCACATCACGGACCACGTGTGATCCACGTTCTTGGTGAAAGAGTGGATTTGTTTGCCGTTTGCATCGAGGTGCCGCAGCAGCGCCCGCTGTGGGTTG
>JANPIS010000301.1:0-1624 GCA_031425095.1 Chthoniobacteraceae bacterium | reverse complement strand
GGTCGCGTCGGCTGGCATCACGGAGAAAAGCCGCGTGAGCTGCGCATCGTCGGTGAGGCGCATGTTCGACGACGCGAGCTGACCGCTCTCGAGCACCGCCTGCTGCTCGCCCTCCACGCCGAGGAGCACCCAGTCGGTCTTTGTCCCGCCGCCTTCGATGCCAAGCACGCGCAGCGGGGATTCCATAGTTCGGGGTTCGAGATTCAATGTTCGAGGTTTGCGGGTCGTGCGCGAATGATGCTCAAACATCCAACGCCGAACGTCGAACATCGAACGCCAAACTTTGAACAACCCAACCCGTAATCTCGCCTGGCTCGCCGTCGCCCTCTGGGCCGGCACGATCTTCTTCCTTTCCTCGCTCACCGGACGCGAGGTGGAGCGCATTCTTCCCTTCAGTTTCTGGGACAAAGCCATGCACTTCTCGGCCTACGCCGCCGGCGGTGTGGTCCTCGCCGCCGCGCTGCGCTGGAGCTTTGCGTGGACGTGGAAAAAGATCATCGTCCTCGGCACCCTCGCGCTCTCGCTCTATGGCGTCTCCGATGAAATCCACCAGATGTTCACTCCTTTCCGCAGCGCGGATGTCTCCGACTGGATCGCCGACACGCTCGGCGGGTTTGTGGGGCTGAAACTTTTCCAATTCTTCCATGCCCGACTCCAGCCAGCGCGCCAGCCAGCTCCGCCAGGAGCTTGAGGAGCACAATCGGCGCTACTACGAGGAAGCGCGCCCGACGATCTCCGACGCCGACTACGACGCGCTGCTCCGCGAGCTGCGCGAACTTGAGGAAGCGCACCCGGAGCTGCTGACTCCGGATTCGCCGACGCAGCGCGTCGGTGGCCGGGCGCTCGCCGAGTTTGCGAAGGTCCGACACCGCGTGCCGATGCTCTCGCTGGACAATCTCTTTGCGAAGGAGGGGCTCGAGGGGCTGCGGAAATTTGTCGCGAGCGTCGAGCGGCTGCTCCCGGGCGAACCGCTCGAGTGGAGCGTCGAGCCGAAGATCGACGGCGTCGCCGTGAGCATTCGCTACGAGCACGGCGCTCTGAAAGTCGGCGCGACTCGGGGGGACGGCGAGACGGGCGACGACATCACGGAGAATCTGAAGACGATCCGCAGCCTGCCGCGGAAGGTGACCGGGCGCGGCCTGCCGCCGACGCTCGAAGTGCGTGGCGAAGTCTATCTGCCAGTCGCGGGATTTCAGCGCATCTGCGACGAGATGCGCGCCGCAGGCGAGGAACCCTTTGCCAATCCGCGCAATGCCGCCGCGGGCTCGCTGAAGATGCTCGATTCGCGTGTCGTGGCGAAGCGCCCGCTGGAGATCGTGCTCTACGGCCTCGGCGAGTTCGACGGCGATCCGCCGCCCACGCAACTCGCGCTCCTCGAATGGCTGCGCGAGCTCGGCTTTCACACCCCGCGCTGGACGAAGCTCTGCGCCACAGCCGACGAAATCCTCGCCGCGATCACAGAACTCGATTCCATCCGCGACACCTTCGGCTTCGAGACCGACGGCGCCGTGATCAAGCTCAACAACGTCGAGCAACGCGAACGCGCCGGCTACCACTCGCGCGCTCCACGCTGGGCGAAGGCCTGGAAATACGCCGCCGAGCAGGCAGAGACGCGGCTGCGCAA
>JANPIS010000300.1:0-17617 GCA_031425095.1 Chthoniobacteraceae bacterium | reverse complement strand
CGGGAAAGGCCGTGGCGGTAGCCCCGGTGGCGATGTTGAGATAGACGCCCTCAAGGCCGATGGGCGGAGGATCGACCGGGACCGGGATATTCCGCACGCCGCTGTAGATCAGGGCCGCGCGGCTCGGCAGTGCCACCGCGACGAGCAAAAGCGGGAGCAAGAGGAAGCGTGTCTTCATGGGTAAGAGGCTGCTGTTTTCTATCGAGAATAGCGATTGGATAAATCCGGATCAGGGTGCCAGGGCGATACGCACGCGGAAAAAGCGCGCCTTCTTTCCCCCGACAAATGGCGGATACGGCACGCTGACCACCTGGTAAGTGCCGTCGTCGGCCAGCACCGTCGGCACGGTGGTACCTGGCACCCAGGTGGCGAGTGTGGTGCTGAATTCGACGGTGTAGGTGAGCCCCGCTGCCTGGAAGTCTTTGCGCCGCGAGTAGAGCACGCGCACATCCAAGCCATGGGCGATCGGCTCCAGCTTCAGGATTGGTTGCCCCGCGGCCACGAGGGCACCGCCCCCGGCGAACGTTCCGGCATAGAGAAGCGGTCCAGACCCGGAAGCGCCCGTGGTCGGATCCGTGCCGAAACCGAACTCGAAAAGATTCAGCACCCCATCGAAGTCAAAGTCCGCCGTGTTCGCAGCGTTGCCGGTATTGGCGATCGAGCCGAAGTTGGCCAGCCGCCAGGACTCGAGGATCGACGGCGCCACGCCGGCACCGGTGAGCGCGATGTCGAAGGGATTTTCATCCGCATCATTGCTCGCGATGTGAAGCCCCGCAGTGCGCGCGCCCGCCGCGCTGGGTGCAAAGGTGAGGGTAAATGTGGTGCTCGTCCCCGGCGGCAAAGTGGCGACGCCGAGCGAGCCGAGAGCGAAGTCCGCGTTGTGGCTTCCGTCCTTGCTCAAGCTGAGGGTGGTCAGATCGGCGGTCCCCACATTCCGCACGGTGAAAGTGCGGACGGCGTTGGTGCTCAGCGTCACAGCGCCGAAGTTGGTCGTGCTCGTTCCATCAGAGAGTCCAGCGCCAGCCGGTTCCTCCACGACGATCTCGGGCGCAAGGCTGCTCAGCGGCAAGCTGGCATTCCACGTGGCAGAGATTTCCGCCGGAGACAGCGCACGACTATAGAGCCTGAATTCATCGAGGACACCACCCGAAGGGATGCCCGTATTCGTCGAGAAACCGCCGACGAGAAATGGTCCGGTCCCGGAGAGTGTAATCGGGCTTTGCGCCACCGTATTCACGAGCACTCCATTCCGGTAGGCGCGGATCTCCGGCACCGAGGCATCATAGACAAACTGGGTAACCGTAGCCGTCGCCACGGCCGCATTCGCCACGACGACATCGGCAATCCCCGTCCCGCGCAGCATGAGATTGTTCGCGCCGGCGACACCATTGGTGAAGCACCGGAAGGCGCTCGCGGTGCTATCGCCAAAGAAGTAGAACAAAGTCGTACTGGGCTGGATGTTATTCAGGTAGAGCGAAATGGTCCAACTGCCGCTTAAGTTTGTGACCCATCCGGTATTGAGGCGGTCGGTGCTTGAAGCCAGACCGGAGCCGCGCAGCCCGCCCCCGAACTGCCCCACTCCACCCTGAGTCATGGCTCCCTGGATGGGAGCCGGGTTCGTTCCGACGGGAGCCGATGCCAGATTGGGCACGGAAGCGCCGGTGCCATCGAACTTGTAATACATTCTTTCGGGCACCCCGAACGTCACCGTGCCGGTTGCCGTTCCCGTGAGATTGATGTCAAACGGACTCTCATCCGGGTCATTGCTCGCGATCCGCAGGATCGCCGTGCGCGTTCCGGGGAAGGTCGGGGTAAATTGCACAGTGAGCGTGGTGCTGCCGCCCGCCGCCACCGGACCGCCGGGGTCGACCGTGACTGTGAACTCACCCGCGCTACCTCCCGCGAAGGAAATTCCCAGCCCGGTGAGTTCCGCCGTCCCGTTATTCAGAATGGTGAACTGACGGCTGCTGTTGGCCCCGAGCGCGACTGACCCGAAACCGACGGTGGCGCCTCCATCGACGAGGCTGGTTCCGGCGGGTTGCTCCACGGTGATGTCCGGCGGGGGCCCGACATTGACGACGAATAACTCCAGAGCCCCGAGATCAGGTCCGCGGGCGGTGAAGAAGAGCATCGTGCCGACGACCGTGAGATTGGTGGGATTCCCACTCAGCGCGCCCGGCAAGAGGTCGGAGACCAGCGCGGTGCCAGCGGCAAAGCCATTGCTCTGCCACAGCTCGGAGCCAGCCGCCACCGTGGTCGCATTCACATAGGCGGTGCCATACACATTCGTGATACTCGCGGGTGAGGAGCTAGCCGTGCCCGGATTGATGTTGCTCGCCAGCACCGTGCCGGCGTTCGAGCCATCACTCGTCCAGAGTTCCCGCCCGTTCGTGGCTTCGGAGGCAGCGAAGAAGAGAACCCCGCCGACGTCGGCGAGCGCGGTCGGACTCGAACTGAAGGTGCCGGCATTGATGTCCTTCACCAGCGCCGTGCCGCCCGGCAATCCGTTACTTTTCCAGAGCTCCGTGCCCGTAGCCGAAGTGAAGGCTGAAAAGTAGAGCGTGGTGCCTACGATGGTAAGGTTGGCCGGTGTGGAACTGCCGGACCCGGTGACGATATCGGAGACGATGCTCGTAGTGGTGCCGTCGGTCATCCACAGCTCGGTGCCATTGGCGGCGGTCGTCGCGGTGAAGAAAAGCTTTGTTCCGATCACGCGGAAATTCCCGGGCGTGGAACTGGCACTGCCGGGATTGATATTCGCCACCAGCACGGTGCCGACCGCCGAACCATCACTCTTCCACAGCTCCTGGCCGTTGATCCCGTCGTTGGCGGAGAAGAAGAGCGTGCCGTTGAAGTTCGTCAGATTGGCAAGCGAGGAGCTGGCGCCCGCGACTGCATTGATGTTTGCCACCAGGACCGTGCCCGCGGTCGTGCCATCGCTCTTCCAGAGCTCGGCGCCATTGGTGACATCGTTGGCGGAGAAAAACAACGTCGCCCCCACGGGTGTGAGCAGGGTCGGTGAACTGCTCGTCGTGCCGGCCGCGATATTGGCCACGAGCACGGTGCCAGTTGCGGTGCCGTCGCTCTTCCGGAGTTCGATGCCATTGGTGGAGTCAAACGCGGCAAAGTAAAGCGTGTTCCCGATGTTGGTCAGGCTGGTGGGCGTCGAACTCGTGATCCCGGTCGCGATGTTACTCACCAGCGAGGTGCCGGCGCGCGTTCCGTCGCTCTTCCAGAGTTCCTGCCCATTGATCCCATCGTTGGCGCTGAAGAAGATCGTCCCATTGATCGCGCGCAGGTTCGCCAGCGCGGCGGAGTTGGAGCCGGTCTGGGCATCGACGAGCATGACTGTCCCGCCCGCGGTCCCATCGCTCTTCCACAATTCCGGTCCGAAGATTCCGTCATTCGCGTTGAAGATCAGGGCGCCGGCAAGATTGACGAAGTTGGCCGGCGCCGAACTGCCCAATCCCGCATTGATGTCCTTCACCCGCACGGTGCCGCTCGCACTGCCATCGGTCTTCCATAACTCCCGATCCGCCAACCCATCTCCGGCCGCGGCGAAATAGACGCTGCCACCGGCCTGGGTGAACAGGGTCGGACTGCTGCTCGCCGTTCCGACCGCGATGTCCCGGACCAGCACCGTCCCCGCCGGCGTCCCATCACTCTTCCACGGTTCCCGACCGTTCGCTGCATCGAGGGCGGAAAAATACAGGATCCCACCGATCACACTGAGGCTCGTCGGAGAGGAACTGGCCGTGCCCGCATTGATGTCCTTGACCAACGTGGTGCCGGAAGGCGTGCCATCGGTCATCCAAAGTTCCGTGCCTTCCGCCGCCGTGGTCGCGGTGAAATACAGCGCCGCACCGAAGCTGACAAAGTTGGCTGGAGACGAGCTGGCGGAACCTGGATTGATGTTTTTGAGCAGTGCCGTGGTCGTGCCGTCGCTCGACCACAACTCGATCCCATTGATCCCATCGCTGACGGTGAAGATGAGCGTGCTCCCGAGCGCATTCAGATTCGTGGGCGAGGAGCTGCTCGGCCCCGCTACGATGTCAGCCACGAGGATTGCGCCAAACGAGCCGTCACTCATCCATAACTCCACTCCGCTCACGCCATTGTTCGCGGTAAAGAACAAAGTGCCATTGACGTTGCGCAGATTCGCCGGGCTTGAGCTCGCGCTCCCGCCGGCAATGTCGGCCACCATCTCGGTCCCCAATCCCGTGCCGTCGCTCTTCCAGAGTTCGGTGCCGTCGAGCCCATTGTTTGCGGTGAAATAGAGCGTCGAGCCGATGACGGTGAAGTTCGCCGGGCTCGAGGAGCCAGCTACATTCGTATTGATGTCCCAGACCAGCACCGTGCCCGCCGTCGTCCCGTCGCTCATCCATAGCTCCTGCCCACTGTTTACATTGGTCGCCGAGAAATACAGCTTGCCGTTGAAGTTGGTGAGCGAACTGATGTTGCTGCTCCCGGTCCCCACAGCGATATCCCGGACCAGATAGGTACCCGCGGCGGTGCCATCCGTTCGCCACAGCTCGGTGCCTTCGTTGATCGTCGTCCCCGTGAAGTAAGCCACGCCGCCGATGACGACCGGCGCACCGGGCGACAATCCGTTGGGCGTCCCATTGATGTCCCGGATCAGCGAGATCGGCCCGCCGAGCGTCGTGCTCGCGGCGGTAAGTGCGATGTCGAAGGGCGACTCATCGGGATCCGTGCTCACGATGCGCAGCGCCGCGGTCTTGGCTCCCGCCGACATCGGGGTGAAGGTCACGTCCAGATAACCGATCTCGCCCGGCTGCAGGCTCGTGTCACTGATCGTGCCGAGGGTAAACTCCGCCGCATTCGCGCCACTCACCGTGGCGGAGGTCACGGTCAGCGGACCGAGCCCGGCGTTCCGGATCGCAAAGCGCTTCGCCGCGGCCGCGCCGACGAGCACATTCCCGAACGCGACCGTACTCACGCCATCGGTGAGGTTGGTCCCCTCGGGTTGCTCCACCGCGATCTCCGGCAGAAATCCGATCCCCGTGACCGCAACATCGAATGGGTTTTCATCCGCATCATTGCTCGCGACCTGGATCGCCGCAGTGCGCGCGCCTTGAGCACTCGGCGCAAAGGTGACGGTGAAGGTCGTGCTCGCGCCGCCCGCGAGGCTCGTGGCCCCGAGCGCTCCCACCGTGAAATCCCCGCTCTGCGCGCCGCTCTTCGACACCGCCAGCCCGGTCAAAGTCGCCCCGCCGACGTTTCGCACCGTGAAGGTGAGCGGCGAGTTATTGCCCAGGGTGACGAATCCATAGTCTCGCGTGGCCGTGCCATCGGTCAGATCAGTGCCCACCGGTTGTTCGACGGCGATCTCCTGCAGAGCCGCACTCCCCACCAGCGCGATATCAAAGGGACTCTCATCCGCGTCATTGCTCACGATGTGCAGGGCCGCATTCCGAGCGCCCAGGCCACTCGGGGTGAAGGTGACCGCCAGCGTCGTGCTCGCGCCCGAGGCGAGCGTCGTGGCACCCAGCGCGCCGACCGCGAATTCCGCGTTGTTCGCGCCGTCCTTGGAGACGGCCAGCCCGGTCAAATCCTGCGAGCCGATGTTCCGGATCGTGAAGGTCAAAGTCGCGCTGCCACCCGGCGGCAAGATTCCAAAGTTCCGGCTGCCAAAACTGTCGAGGAGCGAATTGCCGACAGGTTGCTCGACGGCGATCTCGGGCCCGACGGGCAGGCTGATCGTGAAGGACGCGATCCGCGTCGCGCCCGTCGCATCATGCGTCGTGAACCAGAAGGTCGAATCATCCGTGGGATCCACACCCATCTGCGCGTAGTCGCCCCACCTTCCGCCGAAGGAGCCATTCGCCCCCTTGGAAGTCGTGCCATTCAGAATCACACCCTCGCCTTGCGCCATCGTCCCCGGCGGATCACCGGCCAGCCGGCCCGTGTAGCGGATGCCGGGAAAGATCGGGTTGCCGTCGTCGTCGTTGCAAATGCTGTAGCCGATCGCGATGTCGCCCGCGCCATTGATCGCCGCACTGCCCATCCAGCGATGCAGGAGCTGCGCTTCATTCGTCGCACCCGGCGGCTGATCGCCATAGGTCCCCTGCTGACCGATCGTCCAGCTCGTGCCCGCGTTTTCCAACTGATACCAGCGAATCCCTGCCACTTCATCCGCCGGCGTGAATCCGAGGATCGCCGGAATGCTCCCACTGATGTCGATGGTCTGGCACACGACCATCTTCGCCACCCCGCCGAGGCGCCGGTACTTCAGTTGCATCATCGGCCGATTCGACAGCCCGTCCACCGTCGCCGTGGTCAGCGGCTGTGGGATCACATCCCGAATGCCTCCGCCGTTGCGGTTTCCCACCATGATATTGAACGCCGCCGGAGTCAGCGTGCTGACGAGTGGGAAACTGAAAGTCGGCCCCGTCCAGTTCACCCGCGCCTCGTAGATCTCGATCCGATCCGTCGGATTGGAGACGTCCTGCTGCCCATCCACCGTGCGCAGGAAGTAACATGGCGTGCCCGCGGGCGGCGGCGTCCCATCGAGGTCCGCCGGGAGGATGCGCGTATCCCGCACCCCGGCCGACGGCGTGAGCACCGGAATCGTCGTCTTCACAAACCCCGCCGCCGCGCCGACCAGCATCTTCGCGCGATCGAAGGCCAGGATGCCATGGCTGGGCGACTCGTAACTCGACATATAGTACCCATCCGGCCACACCCCGATCTTCGGGTAATCGGGCAGGCCCGTGCCGGTCGTGAATTGATAAAGGAACCACGTCCCCGCCGTCGGGTCCGACGTCTGCGAGACCGCGAAGTACATCCCTCCGGTAAAGAACTGCGTCAGCACCCACCGATCCGCCAGATGATCATAGACCACGATGGGATCGCCCGAGTTCCCCACCGCGGGCGACCACAGATTCCCAAAGAGCGTCGCCGCCGTCAGCGAAGCGCCCGCCTTGTCGAAGATCTGGAAGCGCGTCGCATTCACCATCTGGATGTAGTGATTCGGCCCCACGTCCCCCGTCGTATCCGGCGGATTCGAGGTCGTGCTCATCCCGGACACATTCACGATCGGCGCCGAGACACTCGGCGGCGGCGCAAAGAGATTGCGCATCTGGAAGACGGGATCCGCGATCGGCACCCGCGGCGGCGGCGGCACCGTCGGCAGCGGCTCGCCTTCCGGCACCGTGATCCCCAGCTCATCCACCACCGGCTCCACCGACGGCGGCGCGGGCGGCAGCGTCACCCAGATCGGCGCCACCGGTGCGCCGATCGTCACGGGACCGTGAGCCTCCTGCGCGGACGCCGACTCCGCCAGCCCTACCGCGAGCACGACGATGGATAACACCGAGGCAGACAGGAATGAACGCAGGACGCGCGACGCGAGACGCGAGGCGTGCGCGTGGGCCGAAAAGTCGCAAGGGGAAAGCAGATCAGAGTTCATACGGGGCGTAGCGAGGGGTGGGTGGAAAATGGGGGCGTTCGCTCCGCGGTGGCTCAATCCGGCCGATCCGCCCACGCGCGAGCCATCGAAGCACGCTCTTCGCGAAGAAATCCGCGCGCGTTTCCAGAGCCCGCCGCACATGGCTGTGGACATCGCCCCGCGAGCCCCCATTCAGGGCTGCTAGCCGCCGGATGCGCCTGCATCTTCCATTGTTCATTCGAGGGGATTGGGTGCCGACTTTCGTGCCGAAAAAACTGCGCGAACTCAACTCGCTCTTCCGCGATCGAACTAACAACGAACGCAAAAGTCCATCCAAAATCGCCGCGCGGGAGGAAATCACTCCAACACACCGCGCGCGGATGCGCTGCCACGCAGGCCGAGCAGCTAACCCAGCGCCAGCGCGGCAGCCTGCTGCCGCACGATCCAGCCGCCGCCGAGGACTTCGTCGCCGCGATAGCAGACGGCGGCCTGGCCGGGGGTGACGGCGCGCTGCGGGGTGTGCAGGCGAACGCGGGCTTCATCGTTTTCGCCTGGATATACCGTCGCGGTGGCGCCGGGGTGGGCGTAGCGGATTTTGACGGTGGCTTCGAAGGGTTCGGTCGCGCCGGTGTGCCAGGCGCAGTGGTCGATGGTGAAGGCCTCGGTCATGAGGTCTTCGGCGTCGCCGAGGAGGACGCGGTTCGTGGCGGGGTCGATGTCGATGACGTATTGCGGACGCGCCGAACCGCCGGGCAGGCCTTTGCGCTGGCCGATGGTGAAAAGCTCGATGCCTTCGTGGTCGGCGACGCGGTTGCCGGCTTTGTCGTAGATGCCGCCGCGGTGGAATTCTTCGCCGCTGAGGTGGGTGCGGAGGAAGGCTTTATAGTCGTTGCCGGGCACGAAGCAGATCTCCTGGCTGTCCACTTTGTCGGCGACTTTTAGCCCGAGCTGGCGCGCGATGGTGCGGATCTCGGCTTTCTCCATGCCGCCGAGGGGGCAAAGGGCACGCTGGAGCTGGGCTTGGCGGAGGCTGAAGAGGAAGTAGGATTGGTCCTTGCGCGGGTCGCGGCCTTTGCGGAGCACGGCGCGGTCGGGGTGATGCTCGATGATGGCGTAGTGCCCGGTGGCGATGAAGTCGGCGCCGATGGCTTTCGCTTTGCCCCAGAGGTTGCCGAATTTCACCTTCTCATTGCACATCACGCAGGGGTTCGGCGTGCGGCCCTTTTTGTATTCGTCGGCAAAGTAATCGATGACGAGGCGCTCGAAGTTTTCGGCTTCATCGACGACGTAATGCGGGATGCCGAGGGAATGGGCGACGCTGCGCGCATCGGCGATGGCTTGCGGGCCGCAGCATTTGTCCTCGGCGCGGGAGATGCAGTCCTGCGGCCAGACTTTCATGGTCACGCCGACGACGTCGTAGCCTTGCTCTTTCAGCAGATACGCCGCGACGCTGGAATCCACCCCGCCGCTCATGCCCACGACGACACGTCCGCGGCGCGGGGAGGAAGATGGGACACTGGGCGATGGCGGATGCAAAGCGGCGCGGAAGGTCGCCATGGAGGTTCGGGAGTTCAATTCATTTCTTGGCGGGGATGGGTGGGCTCGGGCGCGGCTTCGGGAAGCGCCGCCTGCGTGGCTCCGCTCTACGCTTGCGCACGTCGGCTGCACCGCTAGTCTCGACACCCGCGCTCGGGTGCCGATACGGCTCTCGGGCGTTTCGCTGAACACCAACCACTACTTCGTACTTTCATGGCCAATACCATCCTCGTCGGCGCTCAATGGGGCGACGAAGGCAAAGGCAAAATCATCGACTTTCTCACCGAGACGGCGGACCTCGTGGTGCGCTCGCAGGGCGGCAATAACGCCGGCCACACCGTCTATGCGGACGGGCTAAAGTACGTGCTCCACCTGATCCCGAGCGGCATCCTGCGGCCGGGCAAGATGTGCGTGATCGGCAATGGCGTCGTAATCGATCCGGTCGCGGTCGCAACGGAGATCGCCGGGTTGCGCGGAAAGAAGATCAAGGTGACGCCGAAGAATCTGCTGATCAGTGATCGCGCGCATCTCGTGCTGCCGTATCACCGCCTGCTCGACGAGCAGCGCGAAGCTTCCAGGGGCAAGGGCAAGATCGGGACGACCAAGCGCGGCATCGGCCCGGCGTATGGCGACAAGGCGGCTCGGGTGGGCATCCGCATGGGCGATCTCGTGCAGCGAGATGTGTTCGCGGAGAAGCTCGCGGTGCGGGTGAAGGAGAACAACGCGGTGCTGAAGGCGCTCGGCGCTGAGCAACTAAAGTACAAGCGCGTGCTCGCCGACTATCAATCCGCAGCGGCTCTGCTCGCACCTTTCGTCGGCAATACCGTGGTCTATCTCCACGAGGCGCTGAAGGCTGGAAAAGAGATCCTCTTTGAAGGCGCGCAGGGCACCTACCTCGACATCGATCACGGCACGTATCCCTACGTCACTTCGTCGAATACGACGGCGGGTGGCGCCTGCACCGGCTCCGGCGTTCCGCCGCATCGCATGGACACCGTCCTCGGCGTGATGAAGGCCTACACGACGCGCGTCGGCGAAGGTCCCTTCCCGACGGAGAACGATCAGTTCTCCGACTTCCTGCACGGCCTTGGGCGCGAGTTCGGCGCGACCACGGGCCGGGCGCGGCGCTGCGGATGGTTCGACGCAGTGGCCACGCGCTATGCCGGGATGATCAATGGCATCGACGAAGTCGCGATCACAAACCTCGACGGCCTCGACACGCTGGAGACGATCCGCGTCGCCGTCGCCTACAAGCTCGGCCGCAAGACGCTCGAAGTGCCGCCGAGCGACAATGCCCAACTCGCGGAGTGCGTGCCGGTGTATGAGGAATTCCCCGGCTGGCAGACGCCCACCCACGAAGCGAAGACTTTTAAGGAACTGCCGAAAAAGGCGCAGACTTACGCGCGCAAGCTCGCCGAACAGAGCGGCGCAACGCTGCGCATCGTGAGCGTGGGCCCCAATCGCGAACAAACCATCGTGCTATGAGCAAGGACGAAGGCAGAAGGATGAAGGATGAAGAAGCGAGGCGGCTGCGCCGCAGGTGCGAGCAGGTCGTCCCGCTCGCTCTTCCTTTCATCCTTCATCCCTCATCCTTCATCCTTCCATGACTCTCCCCCGCCACATCGCCATCATCATGGACGGCAATGGGCGCTGGGCGAAGGAACGCGGGCTGCCACGGATCAAGGGCCACGAACAAGGCGCGGAATCCGTGCGCGCCGTCACCGAGGCTTGCGTGGAGTTCGGCATCGAATACCTCACCGTCTATGCCTTCTCCACGGAGAACTGGCGTCGGCCCGAAGCGGAGGTGCAGGCGCTCTGGTTGCTGCTCGAGCATTTCATCACGCAGGAAATGCCGACGCTGATGAGGAACAACGTGCGACTCCAGGCGATCGGCCGGCTGCACGAGTTGCCGGAGAGTTGCCAGACCGCGCTGCGCGACGCGATCGAACGCACTTCGAAAAACACCGCGACGACCCTCATCCTCGCGCTGAACTACAGCGGTCGCACCGAGATCGTGGACGCCGTGAAGCAGCTCTGCCGCGAAGCCGCCGCGGGCGCCATGGAGATCGATGCGATCGACGCCGAGACGGTGAGCGCACACCTGTACACGCGCGGCATCCCGGATCCTGATTTACTCATCCGGACATCCGGCGAGCTCCGGCTGTCGAACTTCCTCCTGTGGCAGCTCAGCTACACGGAGATTCACGTGACGCCCAAGCTCTGGCCCGATTTTGGCAAACCCGAACTCCGGGAAGCCATCGCCGAATTCCAACGACGTGAGCGCCGCTATGGCGGACTGTAGGCCCCACCTGCACGATCCCCCTCGCTTTTTGCTGACTCTCCACATGCCCGCCTGCTCGCCCAACATTTCCGCCTGATGGAAGCACCTCAAACCATTCTTATCGTCGATCCCGAGACGGACTTCCTCGAGTGGGCTGCCCACCAGCTCAAGACGCCAAACACGCGCGTGCTCACCGCGACGAAGGCCGATGAAGCGCTGAAGATCTTCAATCGTGAGGAGCCCGACCTGCTCATCACCGAGACGCATCTCGCGCCGTTCGGCGGGATGGATCTGCTCATCAAGGTGCGCCAGCGCGATCCCGGCGCCTTCGTCGTGCTCACGAGCCAGTTCGGCTCCACGCAGGTCGTCATCGAGTCGATGAAGCTCGGCGCCTTCGACTTCGTGCGAAAGGAAGCGCTGCCTTTCAATCTCAAGATCGTCGTGGATTCCGCGCTCAAGGCCCGCGCCGAAATGAAGGCTGCCACGGCCGTAAAGGCGCAGCTCACGGTCGAGGAGCATCAGGATTCCATCGTCGGCAAGTCGCCGGCGATGCAGCAGGTCTTCAAGATGATCGGCCGCGTGGCGCACAGCGACGCGCCCGTGATGATCACCGGCGAGAGCGGCACCGGTAAGGAACTCGTCGCCCGCGCGATCCACCACTACAGCCAGCGGAGCGCGAAAAGCTTCGTCGCGATCAACTGCGCCGCCATTCCGGAGCAACTCCTCGAGAGCGAACTCTTCGGCCACGAAAAGGGCTCCTTCACCGGAGCCACTGGCCAGCGCGTCGGGCGCTTTGAGCAAAGCAATGGCGGCACCCTCTTCCTCGACGAGATCGGCGACATGCCGTTGAGCCTGCAGGGAAAAATCCTGCGCGTGCTGCAGGACGGGCAATTCTCGCGTGTGGGTGGAAATGAAACCCTCAAGTCCGACGCACGCATCGTCGCCGCGACGAACAAGAACCTCGAACAGGAAGTGACCAAACGGACCTTCCGGGAAGATCTTTTCTACCGGCTGAATGTCGTGCGCGTGCAGCTCCCGCCGCTGCGCCAGCGCGTCGAGGACATCCGCATTCTCGCCGAGTATTTCCTCCAAAAAGTGGCGCTGCAAAAGCGCCTGCCGCAGCCGAAGCTCAGCGAGGAAGGCGTGCGCGTGCTCGAGACCTATCCGTGGCCGGGCAACGTGCGCGAACTGGAGAACACGATCCAGCGCGCCTGCGTCCTGGCGACGTCCGGCATTCTCCTTCCCAAGGACATCCCACTTGGGCTGCCCAACCTCGAAGAGACCGCCGCGACTGCGGCTCTCACGAGCGGCGGCGCAGTGCCGATGACGACGGAGAGCGCCATCGAACACTTGCTCCGTGTCGCCACCGCCGATCCCGACGTGCAACTCCTGCCGTGGCTGGAGCGGGAGTTCACCCTCCACTCGCTCAAGGTCACCCAAGGCAACCAGGTCCGGGCCGCCAAGCTCCTCGGCATCACCCGCGCCACGCTGCGCAAGCGCATCGAGCGCTTCGGAATCACGAAGGAGCTGACGATTTCGTGAAGGCGCGCGGTCGCGCATCGAGGAGCCGCGTCTGATATGGAGGGCTGGCAGTGGATCGACGGCACTTTTGCGCCGTGCGGATCGGTGCCGGTCACCGACCGCGGATTCCGCTACGGCATGTCGGTCTTCGAGAGCTTGCGCGTCGTCGCGGGCGAGCCAGAGTTTTTTGAAAAGCATCGCACGCGACTGATCAGCGCGTGTGGCGAGCGGGAGTTTGCGATCGACGAATCCGCGCTCCGCGAGGCGGAGACCATCCTCCGCGCCAGCGCAGACGGCTTCGCCCGGATCTACGTCACCGCAGGCGACGGCGCGCCCACCGCCCCCGCGAGCCAGCCGCGCATTTACGTTTTCCTCGAGCCACGAGCCGCGCCCGTGGATGACTGCTACGAAGTCACTTTTTACGACGAGCCGTACCACGCTCCGTTCGGTGGGCTGAAGACGGCGAACTATTGGTTCAATGCCAACGCGCTGGCTCAGGCGCGAGCAAAGAAGTTCGACGAGGCGCTGCTCTTCAATGACCTCGCCGAACTCGTCTCCGCCTGCATGGCCAATGTCTTCCTCGTCCACGACCGAAGAATCTCCACGCCTGCCCGCTCCAGCGGAGCCCGCGCCGGCGTCATTCGCGAGTGGGTGATCGCGCGGCGCAAAGTCGAGGAGCGCCGCCTCCGCCGGCAGGACGTGATCGCGGCCGACGAGATCTTCCTGACGAACAGTTGGCTCGGCGTGATGCCCGTGGCGACGCTGGAGGGTCGTCCGCTCGGCCCGCGCAGCGTGGGCCCAAAGCTTGCGGCAGAGCTTCGACCTTGAAGGGAACCATGCATTTGGCGCTGCATTTAGAACACGCAGAGACGCCGAGACGCGGAGGCCGCAGAAGGCAAAACCCGCTCGGGTCACGCTCACTGCTTGGGCGCAAAAGAATTGCCCTTCGCGTCCTCTGCGTCTCCGCGTCTCTGCGTTTTCCAAAAAGACGCCGCGCACTCACCATCCCTGCATAGATGAAGATCAATCTCGTGCTCGGACAGCAGCTCGTCTTTCCGCCGATCCGCGGCGGCGGCGTCGAGAATCTGAACTGGATGCTCGCCCGCGAGTTTGCGCGGCTCGGCCATGAAGTCGTCGCCTACTCGCGTGCCGTGCCCGAGTTGCCGGATCGCGAAACGGACGCGCACGGCATCCGCCATATCCGCCTGCCCGGATACGCGCTGCACCCGAATCTGTGGATCGACCACCTCTCCGCGCTCCGCTGGGCGGTGAAGCTCTGGCCGGTGCTCGAGCCGGCCGACGTGACCAGCTTTCACACGGCCTTCTCCTTTCTCCTGCGCTACCGGCGCGGGCTCGGGGTCTGCACGCACACGATCCATCGCACGCCGAAACCGATCGTGCCGCTCTACCGCAATCTCGACCGTGTCTATGGCGGCGGCGATGCCGTCGTCCGCCAGGCGCTCACGATCGACCCGCGCATTCGGAATCTGAAGCGCGTGTGGAATTGCATCGCCATCCCGCCGGACGCGCAGCCGCCGGTGTCTCCGCCACGGAGCGCGTCCGCCGGACTGCGATTTCTCTACGTCGGCCGCTTTGTCCGCGACAAGGGCATCGAATCGCTGATCAAGGGTTTCGAACTGGCGCGGACAAAGCATCCCGACAATACACTGGCCACCGTCGGCGCGCAGACCGACCAGAGTGGCGCGGACACCGCATTCTTCCGCGAAATGTCGGACTACGTGACGAGACGCGCCCTGGCTCGCAGCGTCGAGTTACTCCCGCCCGTCTACGACAAAGCGAAGCTCGCCGCGCTGATCGCCGCCGCGGACGTCATCTGCGTGCCGTCGCTGAGCGGCGAGACCTTCAGCATGGCGGTGCTCGAAGGCATGGCGCAGGCCAAGCCGATTCTCGTCTCGGATTTCGCGCCGATGCCGGAAGCCATCGATCACCAGATCAATGGCTACATCGCGCGGGCGGGTGATGCGGCCAGCATCGGCGAAGCGATCGAGTATTTCTCCACGCATCGCGACGATCTTCCGCGCCTCGGCGCCGCGGCCTTCCTGAAAGCGCGCGACCGTTTCTCCGCGGCCGTCATCGCGCAGGAATACCTCGCCGATTTCCGCGAACTCATCGCCGGCAAGCTCCCCCGGCCAGCGAACGCCCGCACCGCGCAGGGCACCGCTCCGCTGAAGATCACCATCGCCCAGGGCGCGTTCCTTCCCGTGCCGCCACTGCGCGGAGGCGCGGTCGAGAAGGTCTGGTTTGCGCTCGGCCAGGAGTTCGCGAAACGCGGCCACGAGGTCACCCACTTTTCGCGACAGTATCCGGGACTTCCCGATACAGAAGTCATCGCGGGCGTGCGCCACCTCCGCGTCGCCGGCTTCGACACTCCGCGTTCGCTGCTGTGGCTGAAAGCGCTCGACCTCCTCTACTCCCTGCGCGTCGCGCGCCAGCTTCCTCCGGCAGACATCCTGGTCACCAATACCTTTTGGCTCCCGATCCTCCTCCGCTCCACAAAACGCGGAAGGCTCTACGTGCACGTCGCCCGGTTTCCCCGCGGACAGATGCGCTTCTATCGGCACGCCGCGCGATTGCAGACGGTCTCGCGCGCGGTCCTGGATGCGATCCTCGCGGAGGCGCCGTTACCGCGTAGCCAGGTCTGCGTCATCCCTTACCCCGTGCTCACTCCGCGGCGGGAGGCGCCTCCACCTTTCCGCACGCGGGAAAAGGAAGTCCTCTTCGTCGGTCGCGTGCATCCGGAGAAAGGCGTGCATCTGCTCATCGAAGCCTTCCGATCTCTCCCCAAAGATCGACTTGGCGACTGGCGGCTGGTGATCGTCGGCCCCTCGGAGATCCACCTCGGTGGCGGTGGAGCAGACTACCAACGCAAGCTCGAAGAACTCGCTCGCCCCATCGCGAGCCGGGTCACTTGGGTGGGCCCGGTCTTCGACGCCGAAGCACTCGGTCGCCACCTTTCCCGCGCGTCGCTCTTCCTCTATCCTTCGCTCGCGGAGCACGGCGAAACCTTTGGCCTGGCCCCGTTGGAAGCCATGTCGCACGGCTGCCCGGTGCTCGTTTCCGACCTCGGTTGCTTCCGCGATTTCGTGAGCAATGACGTCGATGGCTTCGTCTTCGATCACCGCGCGAGCCGGCCAGCCGCCGTGCTGGCGGAGAAACTCGCACAGTTGATCGAAGATCCAGAACGGTTGGCGCGTGCCAGCGCAGCGGCCCTCGACCAAATGGGAAACTACTCGCTGGAGCGGATCGCCCAGGTGTATCTCGACGACTTCGAGTCGCTCGTCGCACCGGCGGATCGACCCGCATGAAAACCGACCGCGTTCCTGTTTCGATCCTCATCCCGATCAAGAATGAAGCGGGCAATCTCCCCCGCTGTCTCGATTCGGTGCGCTGGGCCAGTGAAGTGTTCGTCGTCGATTCGGCGAGCACGGATGGTTCGCAGGCGATCGCGGAAGCGCACGGTGCGCAGGTCGTGCAGTTCGTTTTCAACGGCACCTGGCCGAAGAAGAAAAACTGGGCGCTGGAGAATCTGCCGTTCCGTCACGAGTGGGTCTTCATCCTCGATGCCGATGAAGTGCTGCCGCCAGGAGCCGAGGCGGAGTTCCGCGCCATCGTCACCGATCCGCAGCACGCCACCGCCGGCTACTGGATCAATCGCCGCTTCATGTTCATGGGGAAATGGCTGCGGCACGCCTACTATCCGAATTGGAACCTGCGCCTCTTCCGCCACCGGCTCGGGCGTTACGAAAAGCTCACCGACATCGACACGCAGAGCGGCGACAACGAAGTTCACGAGCACGTCATCGTCACCGGCCCGACCGCGCGCCTGCGCTGCGCGATGGATCACTACGCTTTCCCCTCCGTGGAAGTCTTCATCGAGAAACATAATCGCTACTCGAACTGGGAAGCCCGCGTCGCTCTTGATCGGCATCTCCGCGCGAGCAGCGGCCGACTCCAAAGCAGCGAAGTCGGCGCGCGACGACGGCTCAAGGAGCTCGCGCAATCCCTTCCCTTCCGTCCCCTCCTCCGCTTTTTCTACGTGTATGTCTGGCAGCGCGGCTTTCTCGACGGACGCGAGGGCTACTACTTCGCACGCCTTCACGGCATCTACGAATTCATGAGCGTGGCCAAGACCCGTGAACTGCGACGCTCCGTGCAGCGTCGCGAAACGGACGCTCCTTGACTTACCGTGCGATCTGATTCTTCGCGGAGCATCGATGCACGGCGCGAGCCGAGATCGGCGCAAGCCATCGGGTCGGAGGCATCGCAGGAACGTCCGCCGTAGTCGCTGTGGGCCTCATTTCAGCTCCGCGCTCATCGGTGGGCCGAAGGGCTGGGTGACCACGACTCCGGTGACCGGCCGCGCGCGCACCGGCAAGTAGAAGTCGCCACCACAACAGGTCTCATCCTGGGGCACGCCAGCGTCGTTCCCCAAAGCAGGCACCGCCATCAGGCTGCCGCTCGCCGTCTTCGCCGGGCCTCCTGCGAGCACAGGTGCGGCGACCGCTTGGCGGCCCGAGAGAATCGCGTCCACATAGCGCTTGAGGTCTTCCAAGGATTGCCGTCCGACCAGCCGCCGCCCGTTCAGGAAGGTGGTGGGTGTGGCTTGGATGCCGAGGCGCTCGCCTTCCGCGCAGTCTCGTTGGATCAGCATCTTCGCTCGCGGATCGGAGAGCGCTTGTTGGAAGGCGTCCGGATCAATGCCGACCGAGTGCGCACGCTCGAGCAGGCTGGGTTGGCCCTCCGCGATGGGCCTGGCCATCAGGGCCTCGTGCAGTTCCCAAAACTTTCCCAGATCCAGCGCCTGGATGGAAGCCATGTGCAGGAGCGTTCCAGGGCCTTCCATTGGGTAG
>JANPIS010000299.1:0-4022 GCA_031425095.1 Chthoniobacteraceae bacterium | reverse complement strand
GCGAAGGTCGGCGTGAAAGTGTCGCGCGATGGGCAGGATAAGTCGTTCAGTATCGAACTCGCCGAACGGCCCACGCGGGAACTCGCGCGCGGTGCGGCTCCAGCGAAGCCCGATCCCGATCCGGACGTGCTCGACGGAGTCACGGTCTCAGACCTCGACGCGCAGACGCGGAAAGAGTTTGGCGTGACCGACGAAGTGAAGGGCGCGCTCGTGACCCGCATTGAGCCCGACTCACCGTGTGCTGAAGCGGGGATCAAGGTGGGGGACGTGATCCTTGAGGTCGATCGCCAGCCTGTGACCGACGCGGGGCAGGCCGTAGAACTCAGCGAGAAGGTGAAGAAGGAGAAGAAAGTCCTGCTTCTCGTCTCGACCAAGGGGGCCGCCCGCTTCGTCACCGTCGAACGCAAAGATTGATGGAGTTGGTGGATGGCGCGCTCCGAGCGCGATGACCAATCACGCGCGACAGCGCCTGACTTTCAGATTGGCCTTCGGCATTGGATTTTGTCATGGCGCTCGGAGCGCGCCATCCACCGTCACTGCATCCGCCGGAGCACTGACCGCAGGTCGTCGCCAATGCTTTGCGTCGATTCGAGCCAGGCGTTCGCCGCCTTCGGATCCTTACCCCGCCACGTGCCCAGCACTTCAGCGGCGAGCTTCTCCCGCTGGACCAGATCCGTCACCGTGCTGGCCCAGGCCATCGCGCCTTCCGGATCGAGATTGCGGACCTCACGGGCGTAAGCCGCCGCAGCGGAGTCGCGTGACGCGCCTTGCGGCAGCCGCTCGATCCACTTGGCCGCCGCACGTGCGTCTGTCTTAGCCCAGCGACCGATGACGTCGCCCGCAGCCTTGGCGCGACCGCCGTCTTCCGGAAGCTGAGCGACCCACGTCGCCGCAGCCTGTGGATCGCGCTGCGACCAGATCCGCGCGACATCGCCGAGGAGCGCCTGCCGCGCGTTGCCCGCCGGAAGGCCCCGCGCAAAGTCCGCCGCCGCGCTCGGATCGCGCTCCGCGATATGCGCGCCGATCTTCTGCATTGCCTGATCCCGCGCCGCTCCGGGCGGGAGGCGCTCGGCAAAATTCCGCGCTTCGTCGAGATCCTTGCGCACCGCACTGCCGACGACGCGCGCCGCGATTTCGTCCCGAAGATCCGCGGGTAGTCCGATCATCGCCGCGAGCGCGGAGGTCGGATCCGAGCCCGCCCAGCGTTCCAAAACCTCCCCGGAAAAAGAGCGTTTTTCATTCGCGTCGCCTTGCCGCAGCGCCCAGACGAGCGCTTCCTGCGGAGCCCGCTGGCCCCACACGCCGAGCACCGTGCTCACCGCGCGGCGACGCGCTTCCTGATCCGGCAATTGTGCGGCCTGCCCGACGGCGGCGGCCGGATTCTGCCGCGCCCACGAGTTGAAGATCGCGTTGTAGAATTCCCGGTTCTGCTCGGCAGCAGGGAGCGAGTTGAACTCGCGCAGCGCCGCCGCGGGATCACGCGCGGCGAGCCCGCCGAGGAATCCCTTGAACGCATCCGCGCGCTGCTTCGGATCGGTGAGTTGGTCGATCCACGCGCGCGCTGCGACCGAATCGCGCCCGGCCCACTCGCCCAGGGCCATCTCCATCAAGCCGCCCGTATTGCTATCGCGGCTGCCGCTGTTGCGCGTCCACTCTGCGGCGGCCAGCGGATCCAGTTCCGCCCAGCGCGCGAGTGCGCCGATCCGCGTCACTTCGCGCTCCTCATCCGCGCGACCCGCCGCAAAGGACAACACGCCCGGAATCTCTTCGGCTGTGAGCTGACTCGTCACGAGCAGCATGCGGATGATCCGTGAAAAATTGCTGCCGCCCTGCGATGCGGCCTCGAGGCGCGTGATCGGATCGGCGCGCCCACCGGCGGGCGTTTTCGCGTCGCTCGATTCGCCGACCGGTTCTTTCGCAAAAGGTTCCGCCATGCGGATGCGCGAGGTCGTCGAGTCGTCGGTCAGCGGCGCGCCTGCCGACTTCACTGCCGTGGCTCCGACGGGCGCGGGCGACGCCTCTTTTCTCCCGGTTCTGCCGACGCCGAATCCGATCACCGCGCAAAGCAACGCCGTCGCGAGAGTGGCCTGAGGCGTGAGCGGTTTCATGGCGCGGGCGTAATCTTCGCGACCGGTGACTCTTAGCACAAGCGCGCAACGCAGGCGGGACTTCCCAGTTCCGCACGCGTGGCTGCGACTCTAAAAGAGCCGCCTGCATTGCCGTATCACTCGGCGAGGAAACGCGCCTCGGGAGACTCGGCACGCAGAGCTTCCGGCGGATTCTTCGGATCGAGCTCGACCGTGAGCGTGTGGACCGCGCTCGTGAGTTCCGGGGCGATTTCGCCCGCGAGGTCGAGCGGCTGTCCGTCGATCCATGCCTTCTTCGCACCAGCGATCTTCAAGCGCGTCTTGCCGCCGGGGCCTTGGAACTTTGCCGTGGCGAGGATCGCCGGCGCATCGGCAAACATCGGGAGTTTCTCCGCGAGGAGATCTTTCACGAGGCGGCCGTCCACCAGCGTGTAGACCGGCATGGCAAACGTTGGATCGGGAGTTCCCGGCGCGCTGCCCGGCTTCGCCAGCGTCCAGACGCGTGCGACGGTGCTCTTGCTCGCGTCGAAGGGGCCGGCCTTGCCGAGCTCACCGAGGAAGGCGTAAAGGTCGAGGCGTTCGCGCGGCTGGAGTTGATCGAGCAAGCCGGCGGGCATGAGCGAGCCGATGTTGGTCGTCGTGGCGATCTGGCCTTTCGCGACGGTTTGCTCGCCGCCGGTGGCGTCGCGGAGGACGATCTCGCTCGCGCTCTCGCGGGCCTGGATGCCCATGACCACGCTGCCATCCTTGAGCGCGAGGTTCACCGCGTTGTAGCCCTCTTTCACCTTCGCTCCGGGATCGAGCAGGCTTTCGACGAGGTAGTCGAGCGGAGCGCTCGCGCCGATGCTCGTCATGTCCGGCCCGACCTTGCCGCCGGCGCCGCCGATCGCGTGGCAGGTCGTGCAGATGAGCGCGCTGCGGCGGTAGATGAATTCGCCGCGCACGGCGTCGCCCTGTTGTTTGGCCTGTTTCGCAAGGTCGAGGTAATCGGCCGTCTTGCTTTCCTGCGGGCTCACGCCAGCGAGCGGCGCGAGCTTGGCGAGGAGCTGGCGGCCATTCTTTCCCGCTTCCCGTGCGGCGCGGACGCCGGCTTCGAGGATCGGCTTCGGCAGCTTCGCCGCGTCGATCTCTTTCATGATCTGATTGGGCGCGCCGTCGATCGCGAGCAGTCCACGCCAGAAATCGAGCGCGGATTTCTCCGGCATCGAACTGAGCACTTCGAGCGCGCGCGGGATGCCTTTGCCGGGCTGCATCCGGGCGAAGTTGAGCGCGGCTGGCTGGCGGATTTCGAGCGGCTGCGAGGCGGCGGTGAAATCCTCGAACGCCTTCAGCGAGGCCGGTCCGCCGAGCGAGCGCAGCGCCTCGAAGGCGGCAGCCCGCACATCGGGCGACGGCACCTCCTTTGCTTCCGCCACACCGACGATCAGGTTGCGGGCGTTCTCGATCTTCCACAGCCCGACCGTGCGCAAGACCGCGGCGGCCAGGACGGGGTTCGGGTCCTTTGGTTTCTGAAGATTGGTGACTAGAGAAGCGAGATCACCCTCGGGCTTTACACCGCGCGTGCGGGCGGCTTCGAGAAAGGCGAGCGTCGCGCGCGTCTCGGCTTCGGCAGGGAGCTGTCCCGCGGCGAAGCGGTCGAGTAGGGCGCGCAGTTCTTTCGGGCCGCCGGCGGTGCCGAGCAATTCGATCCACGGGCCGGAGCCGTCGAGCGGGATTTTGCCATCGGCGAAGAGTTTCGAGATCGCGGTGGTTGCGAGTTCCGGGCGGATCGCGCCGAGTCCCCACGCGAGCTGTTTTTGCTTCTCCGGCGAATCCGGCTGCCACTCGCCGCGCGCGATCGCGTCGGTCCAGACCTGCGCGAGATCATTGATCGAGAGCCACGCCGCGTAGCCGTAGAAAGGATCCTTCGTGTCGCTGAACGCCGCCTTGTCAAAC
>JANPIS010000298.1:0-21097 GCA_031425095.1 Chthoniobacteraceae bacterium | reverse complement strand
GCCAAGGAGAGCGCGAAGACCGGTAAGACCGTCCGCGAAATCTGCCGTGAGAAAAAAGTGCTGCCGGAGGCGGAACTGGCCAAAGCTCTCGACCCGATCGAAATGACCAAACCCGGCGGCGAAGGCGCGGCCGGGGGTTAGCATCGAGGGCTTTCTCCGCAGCGCAGGTCCGCGTGGATGCTGTATCTCGATCCGCAGCCGCGTGCGGAGTCATTCCCACACTTCTGCTATTTCTTTGGCGCGCGGGCCGCGGCTTTCTTGGCTCCGGCTCCGCCGAAGACCGGGGCGATGAGTTCCTTGTTCCAAGCTTCGAGCGCGGCGGAGAGGCGTTTCACGACGGCGGGCTCGGCGGTGGCGAGATCGTTTTTTTCGCCCACGTCGCTGCTGAGGTTGAAGAGTTCGTCGGGCTGGCCGGCGTTGCGCACGAGTTTCCACTCGCCCTCGTGCACGGCGAGCCGGGAATCGGAACGCCAGTAGAGGCGGTCATGCGGAGCGCCGGAGTTTTCGCCCTTCAGGAAAGGCAGAAGGTTCACGCTGTCGTATTTCTTATCCGCTGGCATCGGGACGCCGGCGACGCTCAGCGCAGTGGCCATAACATCCACGGAGCAGACGGGCTGTGGGTAGTCGCGTCCGGCGGGAAGAGTGCCGGGCCAACTGATGAGGAACGGGACGCGGACGCCCCCTTCGTAAGTGGTACCCTTCTTTTCGCGCAGGGGGAAGTTGATCGAGCCATTCGGTTCGATGGGTCCGCCATTGTCGCTGAAGAAGAAGACGAGGGTTCGCTGTTCCTGTCCGGTGTCTTTCACCGAGGTGAGGATGTCGCCGATGGCATCGTCGAGAAGACTGACCTGCGCCGCGTAGGCGCGCCGCTTCGGATCGGCGATGCTGGCAAAACGCGCGAGGCGTTCTGGGGTCGGTTCGTTCGGCGTATGCGGGGCATTGAAGGCCATGTAGAGGAACCACGGCTCGCTCTGGTGCCGCTTTACAAAATCCGCCGCTTCGTGACCCAACGCGGTGGTGAGGTGCTCCTTCAGTTGCACCGGCTGGCCATTGCGCTCGATCGGCACCTGGTATTCAACCGCGGGCTTGGTTTCCCAATTGATAAAGCGATGGCCGCCGCCGATGAAACCGAAGGTCTCCGCAAAGCCACGCTTCTCCGGATGATGCGGTGGCGTCGCGCCGAGGTGCCACTTGCCTACCCAGCCGGTGACATATCCTACGGGGCGCAGATATTCGGGGAGCAGCTTTTCGGTAAGGGGCAGACCCTCGCTCGCATCGGTCGGGTCGAAACGCGGGTTGTGCTCGTGCCCGAAGCGCTGCTGGTAACGTCCAGTCATGAGGCCCGCGCGAGTCGGGCTGCAAAAGGGATGGGTGACGTAGCCGCTGGTGCAGCGCAGCCCGGAGGCGGCGAGCTGATCGAGGTGCGGAGTGGGAATCTGCTTGCTGCCCTGGAAGCCGGCGTCGGCGTAGCCGTGATCATCGGAGACGATGAGGAGAATGTTGGGCTTCGGCGCCGCGATGGCCGCTTGAGTCGCGAGGAAGAGAATGAGGAGCAGGCGGAGTGGGGGATGCATAGGTGGGGGCGGTTGTGGGGTGGTAAGTATTCTGTGCGATGCCTCAGGGTAAGGTTGTCGGCGACTTGCCCGCGAAGTCCGCGCGCACTTTGCCGTCCCGATCGAGGATGGACTGCGGGTTCAGCACGCGGCCGAGCGGACGGCAGCCGGGGCCGATGCCGGTCACGCCGAGATCGTCCTTCATCGCGTCGGCGATCGCCCGCAGGCGCTGCACCGTTTCGGCATTCGCGGCCGCGACGTTCGTCGCTTCGCCGATGTCGGCCGTGAGATTGTAGAGCGCGCCGTTTTTCAAATGCAGCTTCCACGCGCCGCTGCGCACGGCTTCCAACTCGAGGCCGCGGAAGAAGTGGAAGGTGTCGTGCGGGGGCTTCGCGCCCGCTTCGCCGACGAGCACGGGCCAGAGGTCGGCGCCGTCGAGCTTGCGATCCGTGGGTAACTTGCCGCCCGCGAGCTTCACGAAGGTGGGGAGGACATCGCGCATCCCGGTGATGGCGTCGCTCGCGGTCCCGCCGGGAATTTTTCCCGGCCACCACGCGATCGTCGGGACGCGCATACCACCCTCCCAGGTCGAGCCCTTGTGGCCGCGGAGCGGGGCATTCACGGCGCGTGGCGTGCCGCCGTTATCCGAGGTGAAGATCACGAGGGTCTTCGCTTCGAGCTTGAGGTCGCGCACCGTGTCGAGCACCTGGCCGACGCTCCAATCCACTTCCTCCACCCAGTCGCTGTAGAGGCCATTCGGCGATTTGCCAGCCCACTTCTTGCCCGGGTAAAGCGGGAAGTGGACGGCGTTGTGCGGGAGATAGAGAAAGAACGGTTTGTCCTTCTGCGCTCTGATGAACTTCACCGCGGCCATGGTGTAAGTTTCCACGATGGCTTGCTGCTCGTCCTGTTTCACGCGGGCGATAACCTTGTCGTCTTCGACGAGCGGGAGCGGAGGCTGGCTCTGTCCCTTGAGACCGGTTTCGTCGCTCTCCGGTTTGGCACGTCCAGCATTGGCCGCTGCCTTTGGCAGCGGCGCGCCGAGATCGCTCTTCGAGCCTTCGGCAGCGGTGCCCATGTCATTGGAGTAAGGGATGCCAAGGTAGTGGTCGAAGCCCTGGCGCGTCGGCAGGAACTCCGACTGATCGCCGAGGTGCCACTTGCCGACACAGGCCGTTGCGTAGCCCGAATCCTTGAGCAGTTCAGCCACAGTGCGTTCGTCGGGATTTAAGCCGACCGCGGCCGCGGGAAAGAGCACGCTGGGAATTGGCAGCACGCGCTTCGGGTAACAACCCGTCATGAGCGAGGAGCGGGAGGGCGAGCACACCGGCGCGGCGTAGAAGCTCGTGAGCTTGCGGCCTTCCGCGGCCATGCGGTCGAGGTTCGGCGTGCGGTTAAGTTTTGAGCCAAAGGGGCCGATGTCGGCGTAACCAAGGTCGTCGATATTGATGACGATGAAGTTTGGCTTCGCGGGTTCGGCGGCGAATGCGGGAGTTGCGAGTGTGAGCGCTGCGACGAGGAGCGGGAGGTAAGTGCGGATCATGGCGAAGAGGTATGGAGAGTTGTTCGCGACGGAGGTTATTTGGCTGGGGCTTTCGGCGCTTTGCCGTCCCGCATCGGGAAGTTCGGGTCGTCCACACGCGCTTGTTGCATCAGGGACGCCGCCTTCGCGACGAGATCCGGTTTTTCCGCCGCGAGATTCTTCGATTCTCCGGCGTCGGTCTTGAGGTCGTAGAGTTCGATCAGTTTGCTGGGGCCGTTGCGCACCGCTTTCCAGTCGCCGAAGCGGATCGCCTGGATCGACGCCTTCTCGTGCAGCTCCCAGTAGAAACAATCGCGCTTCGGGGCGGCGCCGCCTTTGAGGAAGGATACGAGCGAGAAGCCATCGGGCTTCAACCCTGCGGGGAGTTTTGCGTCGGCGAGTTCCGCGGCCGTCGGCAAGAAATCCCAGAAGGCCCACGGCTCGTCGCTCACGCGTCCGGCGGGGATGACGCCCGGCCAGCGCGCCATCGCCGCCTGGCGCAGTCCGCCTTCGTAAAGCTCGCGCTTGTAGCCGCGCAGGCCATTCGACGCTTGCTCAAAACGTTTCCCGAGCGCCGAGGACGGTTCGAATGACGAGCCATTGTCGCCCGAGAGCATCACGAGCGTTTTGTCATCGAGCTTCAATTCCTTGAGCAGTGCCAGCAACCGTCCGACATCGCTGTCGAGCCGCGTGACCATCGCGGCGTAGTTCTTCTCCTGCTCGCTCCATGGCTGGTCCTTGTAGAGCCCCTGATCGTCGATCTCAAAGGTTCCGTGCGGCAGGGTGATCGCGTAGAAGAGAAAGAAAGGCCTATCCTTTTGTGCGCGCACAAAGTCGAGCGTGGCGTCGGCGATCAGGTTTTGCGCATAAGTTTTGCGCCCTTTGTTTTCGTTCTCCTTCAGCTCGATCCGCCGGTCGTCGCGATAGAGGTAAGTCGGAAAGTAACTGTGTGCGTGCCGCTGGCAGTTATAGCCGAAGAAGTGATCGAAGCCTTTCTTCAGCGGACTCCCCGTCGTGTCGAACATCCCCATGCCCCATTTGCCGATGGCCGCCGTGGCGTAGCCCGCGGACTTGAGGATCTGCGCGATGGTTACCGTGGATTCTGGTAGCGGCAATTGTCCCTCCGGCTGAACCTCGCGATTCGCGCGGACCGGCGAGTGACCCATGTGCAGGCCCGTCATGAGCGAAGTGCGCGACGGCGCGCAGACTGTGGTGCCGCAGTAAGCCTGGGTGTAGCGCGTGCCCTCCGCCGCCATGCGATCGAGGTGTGGCGTCTGAATGAGCTTCTGTCCGTAACAACCGAGATCGCCCTGTGCGAGATCGTCCGAGAGGATGAAGATGATGTTCGGCTTGTCCGCCGCGACCGTCGAGACAGTGAGTGCGGCGAGGAAGGTGGCGATGAGATGGAGCAGGGGGGATTTCATGGACGGACGATGATCGGGAACTGCGCGCGCAGGAGCGTCTGCGCCTCGCGCTGGGCGGCGGCGTGGCGCGGATCGTCGAGGACTCCGCGCGTTTCCGCCGGTTCATCCGCGGCTTCGTAGAGTTCGCTGGCGAGGGTCTCGCCCGTCTTCCAGTCGCGCCATTCCGTGTAGCGCACGAGCGGTGTGCGGACACTTACACCCATCGCGGTGGGTGTCTTCGAGGGCTCGCGATCGTAGTAAGCCGGACGCGGATGCTGGGTGAAGGCGGCGGGCTTCACGCTGGCGGCGGGATCTTTCAGCACCGGCGCGAGGCTCGTGCCTTCGAGGCCATCGGGCTTGGGCAGGCCGCACAGTTCGACCAGCGTCGGGAAGAGATCGATCAACTCCGCGAGCGATCCGGTGCGCTGGCCGGCCTGCGCGCTGCCTGGCGTGCGGATCATCATCGGCACGCGCGCATCGTATTCAAAGTTCGACGTCTTGCCCCACTGGCGGTGCTCGCCGATGTGGTATCCGTGGTCGCTGATGAAGGTGATGATCGTGCGCTCCGCCGCTCCGCTTTTCTCCAGCGCATCGAGCACCTTCCCGAGCTGCGCGTCCATGTAGCTGATATTGGCAAAGTAACCATGGCGCATCTCCGCGGCTTGCTCGGGCGACACCGTCTGTTGCTTGTCGGGCGGACCGAGGATCTCGCGGCTGTCGTGAAAGGCGATCTCCGGCGCGCCGGTCGGGCGACGGGCATCGAGCGGCGGCAGCTTCGCGCGATCGTAAAGGTCCCAGTATTTCTTCGGCGCATTGAAGGGCGCGTGCGGTTTCCAAAAGCCGACCGCGAGGAAGAAGGGCTTGGCCTTCACCTCGCCGAGCACCCGCACCGCCTCCGCCGCGACGCGGCCATCGTAGTAGGCCTCATCCGGCACATCGCGGCATTCGCACAGGAGCCCGCCGCCGTATTTCGCCGGCATGAGCGTAGCCATGTTCGGTGGCAACTCGCCCGCGACCTCCGGCTTGTCGTCGCCGTGATTGGCGTAATGCAGGAACTCCGGCGCGCTCCACGACTGCGGATCGCCGTGCACCGCCGTGTGCCAGTTGTGGAAGATCTTCCCGACGCAGCGCGTGGTGTAGCCGTGCTCCTTGAACCACAGCGGCAGCGTCGTCACATCGGGATTCAGCTCGCGGAAGTGCGTGCCATTATTCCAGATCCGCAGCGTCTCGGGTCGCCGCCCGGTGAGCAGCGACGAGCGGGATGGATTACAGACCGCCTGCTGGCAATAGGCGCGATCGAACTGCACGCTCATCTTCGCGAGCCGGTCGAGATTCGGCGTCAGCGCCGGTGAGCCGTAGCTGCCGAGTTCCGGGCGGAAGTCATCGGTTATGATGAAGAGCACGTTGGGTTTCTCCGCGGCCAGAGCGGCGGAAGCAGTGAAGACCAGGAGGGCGAGGAGGAGGCGCATGAGTAAGATGGGTTACTGCTTTTTCTTCTTCTCCTTCGATGTGGGCTCCGGAGTGCCCGCCGCCCATTCCGCGGAGTAACTGTAGTCATCGTCGCGGCCCTGATCATTGGACTCCACGATCCACTTTTCCGTATCCGCGCGCAGGCGCAGAAGCGCAGCCTGGTGTTCCGGACGGGCGGCTAGGTTCACCGTCTCATGGGGATCAGCCACGGTGTCGTAGAGCTCCTCGGGCGGCATCGTCGGTGCGGTCAGGAATTTCTGCGCTGGCGCGGTCAGCTTCCCTTCGGCATTGAGCTGCTTGAGGAGATTCCACACCGGATACTGCTTCGCCTTGTAATCGCTGCGCAGGAGAAAGGGCCGGTCCGGCGTGAAGTTGTGGATGTAGCGGTAGCGGGCGTCGCGCGCCGTGCGGAAGCGGAACGCCGTCTGGTCGCAACGATCCCGCGCGCCGAAGACGATCTCCCGCGCCGGCTCCGCCTTACTCCCGAGAAAGGCCCGGCCCTGCATCGCTGGCGGCCGATCCATGCCCGCCCAGGCCAGCGTCTGCGCCGTGAGATCAATTGCGCAGACCAGTCGGTCACTCACCATGCCCGGCTTGAAGTCCGCCGGCGGCTGCAGTGCCGCCGGCCAGTGGACGATCAACGGCACGAGCAGCCCACTGTCATAGCAGAATTGCTTCCCACGCACGTGCGACTGCCCATTGTCGCCGATGAAGGCCACGATCGTCTTTTCCGCCAGCCCGTCCGCCTCGAGCTGCCGCAGGATCAACCCGATCTTCCGATCCAGCTCCGTCGCGGCGTCCAAATACTCTGCCCAATCCTTCCGCACCACCGGATGATCCGGATAGTAAGGCGGGATCTCCACCTTCGCCGGATCGGCCTTGGCCGGCGCGTGGTAGGTGCGGTGGGTCTCCTGAAAATTCACCTGCGCGTAAAATGGCTGTTGCGATTTCAGCTCCTCCCAGTTCGCCGAATCAAACGGCTTCCCTTCAAAGACGAAATTCCAGTCCGTCTTGCCTGAGCCCTTCATCTCCATGGCCGCAGGAAACGCGCGCACATTTGCGGTAAAATAGCCAATGCCGCGCAGCCAGTCGGGCAGCGTCTTCACGCCCTCCGGCAGCGGCTTCTTGTCTGCGGTGGCCGTGCGATGCTGATGCGCGCCGATCGTGGTCTGGTACATCCCCGTCATGAACGCGCTCCGGCTCGGCGAGCACACCGGCGCCGTGGTGAAGAAGCGCGTGTAGCGCGCCCCGCCGGCAGCCAGTGCGTCGAGATTCGGCGTCGAGACTTCCTTGGTGCCGTAGCAGCCGAGGTGCTGTCCGAAGTCCTCGGCGATCAGCCAGAGAATGTTGGGTTTTTCCGCCGCGCGCGCGGTGCAGGTGAGGAACAGGAGGACGAGGAGCAGACGATGCATGGGGGATAGGGGAAGGCCGTGAGAGATCAGCGAAGTATGAATCGCCGCTCACCGGAGGTCTCTCCTTAATCGTTCAGCGCAGGTTTTGTTGCGTGGAAAGAAGGGAACCCTCCAGAGTCGCGCAAGCGATGAAAACCGTCCTTTGCTTTGGCGACTCTGCCGTTTGCGACTTTCCTACGTCGCCCGCATCCGATTGTTCTTCGGGTTGTGCTCCAGTTCGCAGAGGCCGAGGGCTTCCATGAGCGGGGGGACATAGACGCCGAAGCGGCCGCGTAATCCCTTCTTCAAGCCATACCAGCCCTTGATGGGATTCTTCTCCGAATGGCCCCAGGCCTCGACGGTGCCTTCCTTGGCGGGTTTCTGTTCGTCGGCGCCGCCGAGGTCCATCCAATCGCCATGCGCCTTCAGCATGGCGTGCAGATCGGCGAGGCAGCGGGCGTCGTAGTGGAGCACGGTCTTACCAACGGTGCAGACGAGGATGGGAACGCCGTCCTTCGTATCCATGTGCATGGTGAAGTCCGCGGTGCCGGGTGGGGTCTTGAGGGGCAGGGGATTCTCTTTGGTCTGGGTGAACGGTTTCATGGGATTCGCGGGTTGGCTCGATGGTTTTCCAAGCTGGATGGGATGACAACTCCGGGAGCGGTTCGGCTTCGGGGGTTTCCGATTCAGGGCTCGGAAGTGAGTGGCTTCTCCCGCGCGCCTTCCGCTTCGAAGATCGGCCAGGTCGCGCGGTCGGCACTTTGAGACGGCCCGATCTTTTCGACGGGGATCGGTTTGAACCCGAGGGCGAAGGCGGGGCTGTCGGGGGCGAGGCGATAGTCGTCTTTTTCCGGCGCGAGGAACTTTGGGTCGGCGATGACGCTGTGGCGGTCGCCGCCAAGTTCCTGCCAGCTCTGCCATTCGTCGAGGGCTTCGGTTTCGACGAGCTCAACTTCATCGGCGAAGAGCGCGCCTTCCTTCTCCGGCCAGTCGATACGGAGGCGGAAGCTCTTCATGCGTTCGTGCCAGCCTTTCTCGCCTTTCTGCGGGACGCTGAAGGCGAACTCCACATCCTGCCAGGCTCGCGTGACTTGTGCGCTGCTCGGGCTGCTGCCCCAGAAATGTGCCGGATCTCCACCCTTCGCGCCGTGATAGTATTGCACCATGAGTGCGGCTCTTGCGGAGTCGCAATCGGTGCGCATCCGTGCGCGGAGGCGATAGGTAGCGCCGGGGCGCAGTGCAACCTCTTTGGCAACGACGATGGGAACGTTGTTATTCTTCTTTGATTCATCGAAGGCGGCGTCGATGCGCAGGACGCGGTGACCTTCCTCCTCGACGAGCGCAGCCTTGGCATTCGGCGTGCGGATTTGAAATCCCCAGTCGGCGGGCATCTTGCCGAGGTCGCCAGTTTCAAAGCCGGGATTGTTGATCAAGTTATCCCCAACGACCTTGCCTGACTTGCGCACACCGGTCTTTAGCGGCTTGCCGTGGTGCCAGTAGAGATTGTGGTCGAAGGCGTTTCGCTCGGCGCTGAAGGCAACCACGTTGAGCGCTTTGGCCTCGGGATTTTTCCACGCGATGATGTTTTTCGTGAAGACATTGCCAGACATCACGCGGCCTTCGGCGTCGGGGATGTTCTTCGGGTGAATGTTCATGCCGCGCATGTTTTTCCAAGCGGGCAGATTCGCGACGGACTCGTAGCCTTTCACCATGCTGTCCAAGTGCGAGGTCCAGAAGCGATGGCTCGTGGTCCAGCCATTGAATTCCCACTGCCGCAGGCCGCCCTCGACGAAGATGTTGTTTTCCACGCGCGAGTCGCGCGCGCTGTGGCCGTGCATGAGCGAGCGGCCGCAGCGGGCGACGATGTTGCCGATGACGTCCACGCCGCCGGAGTTGTCGTCGAGGTAGATGCCCCATGCGAAATACGGCGAGGTCCACTTTCCATTCCAGCCGTAGCCGAGCACGTCGTGGATGAAATTGTAGCGGATGACGGTGCCGCGCGGTGAGAGCCAGTCGCGCCCGCCGCAATACGTCGCGCCCACGTCTTCGGTCTCGAGCGCGAGGTGGCGCAGGTGGTTGTATTCAAGGATGTGGTTGTTGCCGGTGAACATGATGCCGAAGCGCGGCGTGTCGTGGATGAGGCAGTGCGACACGCGCTGGCCGGTGCCGCTCAGCGAGACGCCGACGCCCTGCTTATAAAAGACGCCGACGTGGTGGATGTAGCAGTTGTCCACGAAGTGCTTCGACTCGGTGAGTGTCGGGCGGTCGCCGCCGACGAGCGAGACGCCGTTGCTGCCGGTGAAGGAAATGTCGCAGCCGATGACGCCATTGTCCTCGCCGTCGCTGATGCCGATGCCCGTGCCGCGTGCGTCGCCCACATTCCGCACGGTGCAGCCGATGACACGATTGTGGCTGCTTTTTCGCATGACGATCGCGCTGCCCTCCGCGCACTCGAAAGTGAGCCCGCGCACGGTGAGATAGTCGGTGCCCTCGAAGGTGAGGATGTCACGTGTGGCCGGCGCATAGACCTGCGCGCTCTCGATGGGTGCGGGCGGCAGGAAGTAAACTTTGCCCGCGGCCTTATCGAGATACCACTCGCCGGGTGCGTCGAGTTCCTCCAGCGCGCCTTGGAAATAGTAGCGGTCGTTTGCGCGCATCGCGTAGCTGGCGTCCCTGCCGGTGGTGATGGTGTAGCTCGCTTCGTCCACGCTTTTCACGGGGAGGATGTCGTTCCACCAGTTGTAGCGCGGGAAGATGAAGACCTCGACGTCCTGCGGGCGCGACCACTTGCGCCAGTCGGAGTTCTTCACCTTCAGCGTGTGTTTGTTCTCGTCGGGATTATCGACATACATTGGCCACATCTCGCCGTCCGCGTAGGCCCAGCCACCGCCGTGAGGGTTCTTCGGATCGAAGTTCGGATAGCGCGCGAGGATCTGCCGCTGGCCGGCGAAGAGGAGTTGCTTGAACGCCGCACCCTTGAATCCCTGTGCGCCGAGGTCGGCCTGCAGGATGCCGTCCTGCCATGGCTTCCATCCCGTGATGGCGCGCCCGCCGATGAGCACGGGCTTCTCCTTTTCAAACGCCTGCCACACGACCTGCGCATACGGGCGGCCCGAATCCTCCGCGGCGAATTTCAGCCCCTGAGGTAGCACGTAGAGTCCCTCGCGGATGTGCACCGTGCGCTCGCCGGGCAGTGGCCGGATGGTGTCACGTGCCTTCCCGAGCGTGGCAAAAGGGCCGTCGGTCTTGTCGGCGTTCGGCTCGGCGAGACGGCCGGTCCACGCGTCGTGGCCGTTCGGTGAAACGAACCAATCTGCCGCATGCAGCGACGCCACGGAAAGGGTGAGAGCAGCGAGGATTTGTAGGGAACGAGTGAGCGAGCGCATGTGGGAAGCCGGGGCAGATGTTGCTACCAGCCACGGCGGAGGCGGCAAAGGAGAACGTCTGCTGCACCTGCCCGCGATGCGCGATGACGGTGCAGTTTTAGTGCGCGGTCCAGCCGCCATCCACGGCGAGCGTCGTGCCAGTCACGTAACTCGCCGCGTCGCTCGCGAGGTAGATTGCCGCGCCTTGGATTTCCTCCAGCCGCGCCCAGCGCTTGAGTGCAGTAGCGCCGACGACATTCTTCAGCGCATCCTCGCTGTCCGCGATCGCCAGATTCATGTCCGTGAGGAACGGACCGGGGCAGATCGCGTTTGCGGTGATGCCATCCGCGGCGGTCTCCAGCGCCAGAGTGCGGGTCATCTGCACGACGGCACCTTTGCTCGCCGTGTAAGGCGTGCGGCCTGCGAGCCCGACGAGGCCGAGCGCGCTGGCGAGGTTGATGATGCGGCCCCAGTGGTGTGCGCGCATCCCGGCGAGCACCGCACGGCAGCAGAGCCAAGTCCCGGTTACATTCACGGTCATCACTTGCGCAAACTGCTCCGGCGTCAGCGCGGCGATGGGAGCGCGGATGTTGATGCCGGCGCTATTGATGAGGATGTCCACCTTGCCGAGTTCGCGTTCGGCGATGGAGATCATCGCTTCCACTTGCTCGGGCGAGGTCACGTCGGCGGCGTGTCCGGTTGCTTTGCGCCCAAAGTCCCGCGCGATGCTGGCGGCGGCTGCTTGTGCCTCTTCGCCGTGGCGGCTGACGAGCATGACATCGGCGCCCGCCGAGGCCAGGCCGGCGGCCATCGCATAGCCGAGTCCTTTCGAGCCGCCAGTGATGAGAGCGGTGCGGCCGGTGAGCTCGAAGAGCCGGATGCCGGGCAGGGGAGTATTCATGCGAGCGCGATCGAGGGTTCTTCAGGCTCGGTTGGCGAGGAAGGAGGCAACCTGCTCCGCGAGTTTGCGACCGATGCCCTCCACGGCGGCGATGTCATCCACGGTCGCGCGCCGGAGCCGCGAGACGCTGCCGAATTTTTGCAGGAGCACTGCTTTGCGGTGCTGGCTCACGCCTGGGCAATCATCGAGGGTGCTCTCGGCGATGCGGCGCTTCATCAGGAGCTGATGATAGCCATTGGCGAAACGGTGGGCTTCGTCACGGATGCGCTGGAGGAGCTTGAGTGCGCCGCTGTCGGCGGGCAGGCGCAAGGGTTCAGGCCGGCCAGGGCGGTAGATTTCCTCGAACTCCTTCGCCAGGCCGATGATCGGCAGATCGTGCAGGCGGAGTCTTTGTAACTCGCGGCAGGCGGAACTCAGCTGACCTTTGCCGCCATCGACGATGACGAGACCCGGCAGGCGCACCGCCGACGGCGCCGCGGAGGCGCTGGTTTTCGCGAGCCGCGCGAGAGCTTCGCCCGGATCTTCCTGGGAAATCTCCGCGTCGCCGGCGTGCTGCTCGCGGCCTTCGAGCAGGACGCGTGAATAACGCCGCCGCACCACTTCCGCCATGCTGCCAAAGTCATCCTGACCGGACACGGTCTTGATGCGGTAGCGGCGATATTCGGAGTTCGCCGGACGGCCATCGAGGAAGCAGACCATGCTCGCGACAATGTGCGTGGTGGAGATGTTCGAGATGTCGAAGCACTCCATCCGCCGCGGGGGCGCGCCGAGGCCGAGCTCTTCCGCGAGCGCGGCAAGATCGGCCGTGGGGTCGATGTTGCTCCCGGTGCTGAGACGCCCGCGCACGCCGTGGGTGTAGCGGGCCATCGGCTTGGTTGTCTTGCGCAGGTCGTCGAGCATGTTGCGCAACTCGGCGGCGCGCTCGAAGTCGAGCGCGGTGGCAGCCTTTTGCATTTCCGCTTCGAGTCCCGCGAGGAGTTCCTTCGATTGTCCGGCGAGGAATTCGCACGCGAGTTCCACTCTTTCGCGATATTGCTCCTGCGTCGTGTCGGAAAGTTTCATGGGCACCTGATACGTGGAGCTCTTCAGCTCGCGCGGCGTCGGCGAGCCGCGTCCGAAGGTCAGCACGCCAAACTTCTTGCGCATGAAAGTAAGCGTCTGGCGCAGCGCACCGGAGTGGGCGAAGGGGCCGAAGTATCGGTTGCCGTCGTCGGGATTTTTCAACCGCGTGAGCCGGAAGCGCGGCCAGTCTTCACGCAGTTCGACCTTCACGAGCAGGAAACGTTTATCGTCGCGGAAGCTGACGTTGTAACGCGGGCGGTATTCCTTGATCAGCCGGCCCTCGAGCAGCAGTGCCTCCGGTTCGCTGCCCACGATGTGCCATTCAAAATCGTGGATCGCGTCGAGCAGTGCCGTGGTCTTCGGATCGGCGCGCATCGCGCGTGAAGGCGTGAAGTATTGCCCCAGCCGCTTGCGCAGATTGCGCGCCTTGCCGACGTAGATCACGCGCTGGAAACGATCGCGCATGAGATAGACGCCGGGCTTGTGCGGCACATCGCGCAGTTTCGCTTTGAAGTCCGGTTTCTCGATCGGTGTCATGGCGAGGGCGAGAACTTAGCCCGCCTCGTCATCCGACGCCCAGATTTCGTCGGAGAAGATCGAGCGCGGTTTGAATCGTGAGGTGCTTGAAGGTCTCGCGCTCGGTGGCGAAGCGATGCTGCTCGACGATCGTCGCGCCCGACTTGGAGGCGAGTGCGATGAAAACGGTGCCGACGGGTTTTTCCGGACTGCCGCCGGATGGACCGGCGATGCCAGTCGTGGCGAGTGCGTGATCGACTCCGGCGACGCGCCGTGCGCCCTCGGCCATGGCTTGCGCGACTTCGCGGCTGACCGCGCCGTGGGCCGCGATCAGCGAGGGATCGACGCCGAGCGCGCTGGTTTTCGCCTCATTCGCGTAGGTCACGAAGCCTTGCACGAAGACGGCGGAAGCTCCGGGCACGTTGGTCAGGCGATTCGCGAGTCCTCCGCCGGTGCAGGATTCCGCGGTGGCGAGGGTCTCGCCGCGATCCGTGAGGCGATGAATGACGATCGCTTCGAGGTCGCGTGAATCGTCGGAGAAAAGATGCGTCGTGAATTCCGCACGCACGATCGCTTCGGCCTCGGCGACCACCGCGGGCGCGCCGATCAGCCGCACATCTACCTCACCGGGCCGCGCGCAGTAGCCGAGCTCGATGCCGAGCGCGAGCAGTCGCTCGCCGACGCGCTCTTCCACCCGCGACTCGCCGATGCCGCCGATGCGCAGCACGCGCATCACCACGTGAGGCTGTGGCGGGACCAGATGCTTCAGCATCGGGACCACGGAATCAGTGACCATGGGACGCAACTCGCGCGGGGGTCCGGGCAGGAGAAAGAGGTGCGGCGAGGGAGCGCCGCCCGCGAGTTTGCCCGCGCTCGCTGGAAGGTAGAGCCCCGGCGCGGTGCCGAATGGATTCGCCAGCACGGTGGCCTCCGGCGGACGTTCGGCCTGGCGAGCATTGCGCGGGCTCATCTGGAAATTGCGACGGGCGAAGCGGGCCTCGATCGCCGCCATGATCTCCGGGTCATGCACCATCTTCAGCCCGAGCAACTCCGCCACCGCCTCGCGCGTGACGTCGTCGGTCGTCGGGCCGAGCCCTCCGGTGAGGAGCACGATGTCGGTGCGCTGGATGATCTCGGCGAGGGCTTCGCGAATGGGATCGCCGTCGCCGACCGCCGTCTGCCGTGCGATGCGCAGCCCGAGCGGAAAGAGCGCCTCCGCAAAAACGCGGACGTGCGTATTGATGACGCTGCCGAGGAGCAGCTCCGAGCCGGTGTTGAGGACTTCGACGCGCATCAGAGGCCGAGTCCCAGCCGCGCGGTGAATTCAGCGCTGATCATGTCGTAACCCTCGACGTATTCGCGATACCACTGCCGGTGCGGCGACCACGCCAGACAGGTCGGACACTGCGTTTCCTGCCACGCTTTTCCGCACTTCGGACACACCCCGCCGGTGTCGAAGGTATTCCACGAGCATCCACAACTGCAGGACCAGCGTGAGGTTTGGCGTGGCTTCCAGTGGCAGCCGGGGCAGAGGATCTTGATCTCGCGTTTGCGCATGCGGCTATGTGAGACACGCCGAGGCGAGGACGCAAAGCGGATAATTGGATCGGGACTGGCAGAGACAATCTCACGCCCGGCCCGCCTCGATGGATGCGATTTCGCCCGGCACGCAGACCACGGTCACGTCAATCGGTCGGCAGCAGACATTGCAGTCCTCGATCGCGGTATAGTCGCCTTGGGACGTGTCGATCGTCGTGGGGAAAACTTCGCCGCACCATGGGCACGAGATGCTCGCCTCGAGCAGCCAGGTCATTTTGCAGGCGCGATCTTCAGACGCGGAGCGTCGCTCCAGAGATCCTCGAGTCCGTAGTACTCCCGCTTGTCCTTGCTGAAGAGATGCACGACCACGTCGCTGAAATCCGCCACGACCCACTGGCTCATCGGGAAGCCATCGATGGCCATCGCTTTCACGCCATGTTCCTTGCTCAGGCGGCCTTCGAGATCGCCGATGAGCGCTTTCAGGTGGGGATCGGAGGTGCCCGATGCGACGACGAAAAAGTCGGTGAAAGACGAGATGCCGCGGAGGTCGAGGGCGATGAGGTCTTCGGCCTTTTTGTCGTCGAGGATGCCGACGCAGAGCCGGGCGAGTGCTTCAGAATTCAGGGGATATTTTCCAGGTAGAGTCGAGCACGAGCGATGATCGCGGCGACGGGTTCGGGAACGAGATAGCGGATGGAAGCGCCGCGTGCAACCCGGGCCCGCACTTCCGTGGCCGAGATGTCGATCTGCCGGGTCACGTGGAGAAAATCGTGCCGGAGGTCGCAGCCGTCGCGGTCGAAGACGACAAAGCGGACGAGCTTCCGGAGTTCGTCAATGCGCCGCCAGGTGTGCAGCTCGCGCACATTGTCATGCCCGATGAAGTAATACAGCTCAGCGCCAGGGTGCAGCGCGACGTAGCGCGCCACGGTATCGATGGTGAAGCTGGGTCCGGGCCGCTCGGCTTCCGCGTCATCGCAGGTGAAGCCGGGTTCGCCAGAGACGGCCGCCTGCACCATCTCGAGTCGGACGCAGGGCGGTGCAGGCTCGCGGTGAAGCTTGTGCGGCGACTGCGCGGCCGGGACGAAGACGACGCGATCCAAGCCGAGTTGCTCCATCGCCTCGCGGGCGAGGATCAGGTGGCCGTGGTGGATCGGGTCGAAGGTGCCGCCGTAGAGAGCGAGTTTCATCAAGTGCTGGCGCTGGGTGCAGCGTCGGCATCTCGTATCGCGCCAGAGCGATCTTGCAATGCGGGACTTCCCTGAGGCGGTGGCGATTCCCGACATAGGGCTGGTGGCGGGCACCACTCTTGTTGAGGAGAGGTTGAAATTGTGAGAAGTAAGCAGCCCATGCGTCTCTCCCCGAGAAACTTCGCCATCGCCTCGCTCATCGCGGGGCTCGCGGCTGGGACGTGGTGGGTGTGGAACGATGGCGGCTTGGCGGTGGATCGGGTCGCGACTTCGGCTCGGGGCCCGGGTGCGGTGCCGGGGCCAATGGACCCGCCCGAAACGCAAACGCAGAAGCGTTCGCAAAATGCTGGCTCAGGGCCCGTAATCGCTACCGCGAACCCCGCGGCGCCAGCCAATCCGGTTGCTCGCGCGGTTCCGAGGATCGCGCTGCGGGCGCCGGCGCCGGCACCCTCGGCCGATGCCGAGTGGCGCCGCTCCCTGGCGCCGCGTGCCGCACTGCCTAAGGAGCCGCTCACTTCACCGCCCGGGCAGGTGCATCGGCTCACGCTCAAGCTCTCCGATCGCCTGGAGGCCCGCCCAGGTCCTTCCGGCGAACTGCTCGTCACGGCTGCCGATCCTCGCGATGTCGCGGAGCTTTCCCGCGTCGCCGACGAGTGGAACCTCGAGTTCCGGCCGGTGCAGACTGCCACCGAAAAGGCCCTCAAGAAGCTGCAGGATCGCGCGGCGCGGCGCACCGGTCGCGCTCAACCGGATCTCGGTGGCATCGTCGAGGCCGTCCTCCCGGACGCTACGCCGGAGCGCGTGCTCGCGGCGGCGACAGCGCTGCACGCCCTGGCCGAAGTGGAGTTTGCCGAGATCCGTTCACTCGACGCGCCGCCTCCGCCGCCCGGAGACATTGCGCCGCCAACGCCTTCCCTCCTGGCCAACCAAACCTACCGGCAGGCGTCGGCAGGTGTGGATGTAGAATACGTGTGGAATACGTATGGGATCCGCGGCGTCGCCGGATTGAAGGTGATCGATTGCGAGTATCAGTTCCGCGAAACGCACGAAGATCTGGCGGGACTCGTTGCCATTCAGCCGGGGATTCAATCCATGTACACCGCTTACGGCGACGACCACGGCACCGCGGTTCTTGGGATCATTGCTGCCGGCGACAACGGTTACGGCATGACTGGATCGATCCCCTGGTGCAGCGTTCGTTTCTACCCGGAGTATTCGACCCGTGTGGTTGGCGCGGGCATTCAGGATCGCACGGCGACGGTCACTGCTGCGGTCGCCGATGCCGACGAAGGCGACATCGTGATGCTGGAGATGCAGGACACCGGCGCGGGCGGGAACTACGGGCCGGCGGAGTACGTGTTGTCCGTCTGGACGGTGGTAAAGACAGCCACCGATGGTGGCGTGATCGTCGTTGGGGCCGCGGGAAATGGCTCGGAGAACCTTGGCAGTGCTGCGTATCAGGCTTACCGAAACCGGGGTGACAGCGGCGCAATCCTTGTCGGCGCGGGCGACACCTCGCGTGCGCGCCAGGCATTCAGTTCCTACGGCGCGAGGATCAATCTCCAGGGCTGGGGCGGTGGTGTGGCCACCACTGGGTACGGCGGTCTGACATACGGAAACGATCCGAATCAAAAGTACACCTTCGGTTTTAACGGAACCAGTTCCGCCACACCGATCGTCGTCTCCGCTGTTGCCTTAGTGCAGTCGGTTGCCATCGAGATTCTCCAGCGGCGACTCAGTCCGCTGGAAATCCGCACGCTGCTCGTCTCCACCGGGCGTGCGCAGACAGGCGACCTGACGAGGCCCATCGGTCCGCTGCCGAACCTTGCCGCGGCGGTGCAATCCCTCCTTGCCTCGGAACCGCCGACGTTCTCCACGCTCCGCAGTTGGGGCTTCGCCCAGTTCGCCACTGGCACTCCTGATCTTCAAGGCGATCCCGACCTTGATGGCCTTGCGAACCTCGTCGAATACGTCATGGGCACGGATCCGAAAGGCAACCCCGTGACGGATCTCAGCCGCCAACCGGCGGTGTCGATCTTGCCCGCACAGGGTTCCGGCCGCACTGTGCGCTTTACCTTTCAGCAACCGGTGGACCGCATTGGTGCGTTCTGGGGGGTGGCGTCAGCGACCTCCCTAGAACCGGCGAACTGGCAGCCGCTGGTCCATGGCGTCAACGGCGTGACGATCTCCCGCTCGGGCGACACGGTGCTCGTCGAGATTCCTGAGAAACAGGCGGGCCTGCGACGATTCTTTCGTCTCCGCGCGACAAGTCCCTAGTCAATATCGGCCCAGCCTTGACCTGCGGGAAGTGCTGGCACTTAACTGCTCGAAACGGATGAACGAACCTCAAACTCCTCCACCAGCGGAAACCTCCGGCGGCTGTTGCGACTGGAAAAACCGCGTCGATGCAATCGCGACCAACGCCTCGAAAGTGGCGCGTGAAGAACCGGCCAAGGCGCTCGGCTTTGCGTTTGTCGCGGGATTGCTCTGCACCGTGCTGCCGGTCGGCCGACTCGTCGCTGGTCTGGTGCGGCTGGCCTTTGCCCTCGTGCCTCCGGCCCTGCTCGTGCTGGGCGGGATCAAGGCGTGGGAAGAGCTCGAAAAACGGGCTGACAAATGAGCCTTTCGGCTCGTCATTAAAATTATATGGATACCAAAGCTGTCACCGACCGCGCCGAGGAATACATGCACGAGACCGGTCGCTACGTTCGCGAAAATCCCGTACCGCTGCTGCTCGGTGCGGTGGCCGTTGGCTTTCTGCTTGGGCTCGTCGCCCGCCAGCTCGAGCGCGAACGCAAACCCGAGCCGATCCACGATGCGCTCGATGAGATCCGCGGCTTTCTCAAGCCACTCGCCAGGCGCGCGCGTCAGGCGGCAGAACATTCCGCCGAGGTCGTGAGAGATGCGGCCGGCCGCGTCAGCGAGATCGGCGTGGAGGATTACGCCGCTCAGGTGAGTGGCTGGTGGCGCAAGCTCTGGAGCTAGCGCTTCGGCGCCGCGCAGAACCACCCGAACTGCATCCAGCCGGTGAACCATTCCTGAATGCGCGCGGCGTTGCGCTCAGGCGTTTCCTTTGAGCTGGCAAACGCCATGGCGCACGCATCGTCGAGCCGCGCACCATCGCGGAGCGCGCGAAGCAGCCGCCAGGCTTCGGGATCAAGCCGCTTGTAATAGACGGAGAGATCCACGCGGTGGACCGCGAGGTGAATCGGCTTGCGGCTCCGGCGGACGGTGACGCGTTGGCGACGACGCGGCTGCGCGACCGCCACGGCGTTGCTCACGACGGCCAACTCGTGGCGCTTTAATGTGCGCATGAGTTCATCGATCGGGTGCCAGAGTTCGAGCAGCGTGAGGTAAGGCTGGAGGCCGAGCCGCAGGCGATCGGCGGGAGTGTGCGCGATCCGCTTTGCCTCGAGCACGGGCTTTTCCGGACCGTCGAAGGCGATGACGCGCGCCCATTCGACGCGCGCGACATCGAGCGCGAGCGCGCTGTGTGGCGAGGTCAACTCCGGGTGGGTTTCGAGGAAGGCAACGAGGTGCTGGCCGAGATTGCGGAGCGACCAGGAAGTGGATGAAAACGTGACGAGGTATTCCTGCGCCAGATGATCGAATCGTTTCTGGCCGAGGACGGCGCGCAGGCCGCGGAAGTCCTCTTCAAACGCGCCGATCAGTCGCCACCAGTATTGCTGATTGTAAATCTGCAACCGCTCGAACGAACTCAGCCGATCGTTCGGCTTGATGTACTCCGCGGCGACTTCCGCGGAGGCCGGGTCCATGGCTTCGTCGGCTAAGAGCGGCCGCATCAAGGTCGCGGCGATCGTGCGCTGCAAGGTCTGAAACGTCGGTCGCTGGCCGTCGCGAATCTTGCGGTTGGAAGTGGAGCGAGCCCTGGCCACAGTCGTTTAGGCCGCGATCGTGCCCTGCGGCAGAAAGCGCGCGGCCTTCAGTGCCTCGCGATGCACTTCCTCAAAGCCCGGAATGCGATCGTCCCACTCGAGCAGCGTCGGCGTATGGCCGCAGCGACGAATGGCGCGTTCGTAGAGCCGCCACACGGGATCGAGGACCGGGTGGTCGTGCGTATCGAGCAGGTATTTCTCAAACTTCGTGTGGCCCGCGATGTGGATCTGGGCGACGCGCTCCGCAGGCACCGCATCGAGATACCCCTTTGGATCGAAGCCATGATTCTTCGAGGAGACGTAGATGTTATTAACGTCGAGCAGGATTCCGCAGTCCGCACATTCGACGACTTCGCAAAGAAATTCCCATTCGCTCATCTCACTCGCGTGGAACTCCGCGTAGCTGCTCACATTTTCCACCGCCACCGGCACGCCGACGGTCTCCTGTACTTCGCGGATATTGCGCGCCGTCCACTCCACCGCCTCCCACGTGTAAGGCATCGGCAGCAGGTCATGCGTGTAGCGACCATCGACGCTGCCCCAGCAGAGATGATCGGAAAGCCACGGAGTGCCCGTGCGTTTCACGAGCTTCTTCAAGCGCCGCAGATGCTCGCGATTCGGTCGCGCTGCATTGCCGAAATACATTGAGACGCCGTGCTGCACGACGCGGTATTGCTCGAGGATTCGGTCGAGGACATGGAGCGGGCGGCCACCATCCACCATGTAGTTCTCCGAGATGATTTCGAGCCAATCGACCGCTGGCTTCCGTCCGAGAATGTGCGCGTAGTGCGGAATGCGCAGGCCGATGCCGATGCCATATTCGGAGCCAGCATTGAAAGGGGAGGAAGGCATCCGCGATCGATCGTGATCTCGGCGAACTGCGTCCCTGCGGGCTCCGGCGGATGGGACGCCGGAGCCCGACGGGGTCTGCAGATTTTGCTTACGCGAGGGGATGCACCGGCTTGCCGTCCTTCATGGCACAGCCACCCTTGCCCTTGCAGGAGTTCTTGCCCTGGCAGCCGTTGTCGCCGCTCTTGCAGCCGCCCTTGCCCTTGCAGGAGTTGTGGCCTTTGCAGCCGTGCGTGCCTTCTTTCTTCTCGTCGGCAAGGACGCCGGCGGAAGTGGTGGAGTTGTCGAGCTGCGCGGATTGCGCGGCCTTGAGCTGAGCGACGAGGCCGCCGGAGAGGAGGCCGGCGATGGCGGCGCCAGCGAGGAGGGTTTTGGTGTGTTTCATGGGTCTGTTATGGGTTGCTTGTTGTCTGTTGTTTTCTGCCCGCATGCACGACCAGAGG
>JANPIS010000297.1:0-1803 GCA_031425095.1 Chthoniobacteraceae bacterium | reverse complement strand
AGCGGTCTCCGAGAATCAGAAGCTCACCAAACCCGCACCCGCCCCGCCGACTCCTGCGGATTCCAAGCCGCCTGAGCCCACAGCACCGAAAGCACCCGCACCCGCCGAACCACCGAAGCCGACCGCGACGGAAACTCCCGCGCCTGCGATGCCCAAGGCCGCAACTCCCGCACCTGCCCCTGCGCCCTCTCCGACGCCTGCCGCTCCAGAGCCGCCAAAAGCCGAGCCGCCCGCTCCGAAGCCACCCGCCGCGCCCGTCGTGCCGAAGTCCGATACGCCCGCCGAAGCTCCAAAGCCCGCGGCCCCCGAAGCGCCGAAAGCTGCGGACCCCGCTCCGGTCGTGCCGGAACCCGCGGTGCCAAAAAAATAGCCGCACGCTCGCTGGCATCTGCGTCGCGGTGAAGGCGCAGGTCTTTCGCACGAGGCCGCGCTGGACAGGGGCGGATTGAATTCCGAGATTCCGCGGACATGCGACGCGTGCTCCTCACGTTCTTCGCCATTCTGCTCGCCGCCTTCGTCGGCACGGCGTGGTATCTCTACGATCGTGGATTCACGCGGAGTTGGCGCACCGCGGTGATGCAGGAGTTTCGGAAGCGCGGCGTGGAGGTGTATTTTCGCAAACTCTCGCTCGACCCGATGCGTGGGCTCGTGGCCAGTGGGGTGAAGGTGCTCGACGTCGGCAACAAGCGGAGGGTGCTGGCCGAGATCGACGAGATGCGGCTCCAGGTGAACATCGCCAATCTCGCGCGCGGCGAGCCTTTCCTGGATGCGCTCGATCTGCGCGAAGCGAATCTCGCGCTGCCGCTGGATCCGACCGATCCCAAAAGTGCGCGCGTCGAAGTCGCCCGCCTCAACGCGCGCCTTTTCCTGCCCCCGCAGCAGGTCTATCTCGCCCATGCGGAGGCGCAGCTCTTCGGCATCCATGTCTCGGCTTCGGGCCGGCTCATCAATCCGCAGGCGTTCCGCCGGAAGCCTGACGAGAAGCCGCAGAAGCCGCCCGCGTTTCTCACGAAGCTGATCGAAGAGTTGCGCGAGCTGAAGTTCGAAGCCGCGCCTCCGACGCTTGCGGTCACGTTCACCGGAGATCTTGAAATGCCGGAACAGATCTTCGTCGAAGCGGTGCTCTCGGGGGAACGCATTCAACGCCAGTCGTATCGCCTTCGCAGCTTGAATGTCTCGGCGTGTGCACGCGACGGCGTCATCGATTTGCGACAGATCACCGCGGTGGACGCGGCCGGTGCGCTGAATGTTTCCGGGTTCGTGCGCACGACGGATGGCGAGATGGATCTGCGCGTCGAATCACGGATCGACGTGCAGGCGCTGGCCCAGGCTTTCGGACTGCTCCCGCAGCTCGGTGAGTTCGTCTTTTACGAGCCGCCGCAGATCGAGCTGGTGGTGAAAGGCACGGTCGCGCGCCAGCCGCAGGTCGCCGTGCTCGGGCATCTCGGCATCCGGAAGTTCGCCTTCCGCTCGGTGATTTTCGAGGGCCTCGAGGCCGACGTCTCGTGGGATGGCGAGCGCTGGGCGATGCGCGAGGCGCGGCTGCTGCATCGGAGTGGCATGGTCTTTGGCGACGCCATACAGGTGCCCGGCGATTTTCGCGCGCAGCTGCGCAGCACCATCAATCCCAAGCCGCTCCAGCCGCTGCTCAGTGGCGTCGCATCGAAGGTGCTGGGCGAGTTTGAATTCACCGAGGCGCCGGCCGTGATCGTGGAACTCCGCGGGAGTGCGCTGACGCTCGATGGCTGCACGGCGCGCGGCGAACTGCGCGTCGGCGAAGCGAGCTACCGCGGCATCGGGTGC
>JANPIS010000296.1:0-3494 GCA_031425095.1 Chthoniobacteraceae bacterium | reverse complement strand
GTGGTGACGACGAGCGAGTCGATGAAAGCCGAGGCGTCCAACTCGCAGGCACCCTTGTCGAGCCGCGCCCGCTGCGGTCTTAGGATCCCGCGCTGATCCTGCTGCAACGCAGTGCTGCCGGTATTGACGGCAGGCGAGGTCACTACGGGTGCCCGCGTGGGAGTCGGGCCGCCATTTTCGGTGAGTGCGTTCAGACCGGGGTCGGTGTTGCCGGTCACGTCGTTTTGCAGGTTGAAAGCCGCGGTCGCATTGCCGTCGCCGATGAGATTGTAGCCGCCGCTCACAAAAGAATTCACCGCCCCGCCGATGAAGGTGACATCCTCGGCCGTGGCTCCGCCGTTGCCGGAGACGATGGAATTGCGGATCTCGGTGCGCGTGTTGGCCGTGGCGACGGAGGCGATGCCGCCGATCTGTCCAGCGGCAGCCGTGTTGTCAGCGATGGTGCAACTGTCGATCACCACGAGGCCGTCCGTATTGTAGAGTGCGCCGGCGGTGCCCAGAGCCGAATTGCCGGAGAGGGTGCAGTTGCGAACCCTCAGCGTGCGGGTGCTGAGGTCGGTGTCCGAGGCGATGGCGCCGCCGGACTGTGCGCTGTTGCCCGTCAGCGTGCACGAGTCCAACTCCAGCGCTCCCAGATTGAGAATTCCGCCGCCGAACCCCCCGCCTGCGTTGCCATCGCGAATCGTGAGGCGGCTCAGCGTGGCGTCGGTCCCAGTGGTCGTCTCAAAGAGGCGGCTCGCATTCCCGCCGCTGATCTCCACGCCCGCCGCCGGTGCCGTGATCGCGAGCCGGCCGTTCGCCGCAAGGGTGAGGGAGGAACCGCCGAGCGTGATTCGCTTGCGCGGCGCGGCGAAGACGGCCTCGGTGAATGTGATGGGCGACGCAACCCCGTCGGAATTGGCCCGGGCCACGGCCTCGCGGAGGGAAACCACGCCGTCCCCGGCATTCACTACATCCGCGGTGGTGGTGACGATCAGCGCAGGATCCGCGGGCGTCGAGTATTCGAAGGCTCCCTTGTCATCTTGCCCGCCCACGGGCTGTGGGCGGGACACCGCACGCTGGTCCACGGTGAGATCGGTCTGGCCGGTATTGATCGCGGGTGAAGTCGCCAGCAGGGCATGCGTCGGGGTCGGCCCTCCGTTATCCGCCAGCGGTGCGAGGTCGGGCTGAAGCACGGCCGTCACATCGCCCGCCTCCACGAACACCTCGATCCCCGGTCCACGCGAGCCGATGAGATTGTAGCCCTGGCTGCGGAAGGTGTTCGGAAAAACACCGTTTTGGTGCAGCTTCACATCTGCTCCGGTGTTCCCCGCCACGATGTTATTTCGCAGCGTGACGATAGAGATATTCGAACCTTCGTCGGTGCTGATACCGCCACCGCGCGGCGACGTATTTCCCGTGATCGTGGTGCTCTCGATCAGCGCGGACGACACATTGAAGATGGCCCCGCCTGCGTAGGAGCCCGTGTTACCGCTGAAGGTGCAGTTCCGGATATACGTCGGCAGGGAAAAACCCTCCGTAAATAGTGCACCACCGGTCCCGCCGACGTTGTTCCGCAGGGTGCAGGAATCCAGCACAAGTGTGCCCTCGTTGTAGATCCCGCCGCCAACGTCGAGATCGCTGGCTTGACCGCTATTGCCGTCGCGAATCGTCAGCCCCGTCAGCGTTACATCGGCTCCATATTCCATCGAAAAGACGCGGCTCGTGTTGTTGCCGCTGATTTCCAGACCCGCCGCTGGTGCGGGAATCGTGAGCGGGGCCCCTGCTGCGATCACCGGCAACTGCGTACCCGCCAGGGTAATGGTCTTGCGCGGTGCTGCGAAGACGGTCGGATCAAAGGCAATCGTCGAGTTGACGCCGTCGCGGTTCGCGCGCGCGACCGCCTCCCGCAGGCTGGTGCCGCGGCCAAAGCGCGGATCGCTGGAGATGTTATCTTCATCCACCGTCGTGTTGACGATGAGCGACTCAAAAAGCGGGATCGCCACCTCCAGCTCACACGCCCCTTTGTCAGTCGGCGCATATGGCAGGCGCGAAAAGCCGCGCTGATCGGTCAACAGGTCAATATGCCCACCGGTATTGATGGCGGGACTGCCCGCGAGCAGCGCGCGTGTGGGCGTCGGACCGCCATTCTCGGCAAGCGCACCGAGACCTGGATTGGTATTGCCCGTCACATCGCCAAAACCCGTGAAGGCGCCGGTCGCATTGCCATCGCCGATGAGGTTGAATTCTCGCGAGTGGAACGAGTTGATGCCCTGCACCACGTAATCCACATCGGTGCCCCCGGCCCCGCCATTGTCAGAGATGATCGAGTTGCGGACTTCGGTGCGGGTGGCCGCGTCGCCATAGGATGCCACGCCGCCGCCCGTTCCCGCCGGGGCGGTGTTGCCCGTGATCGTGCAGCTCTCGATGATCGTCCTGCCGTCGTTGTTGAAGACCGCGCCGCCTCGCGCGGTCGCCGTGTTGGCGCTCAGCGTGCAATTGCGCAGCGTCAGGGTGGTGCCGGTCAGATCGGTGTTCGAGGAAATGGCACCGCCGCTGTTCGCGGAGTTGTCGCGCAAGGTGCAGGTATTCAGCGTCAGCGTGCCGGCGTTCTCGACGCCGCCGCCGAAGTTAACCCCCGCGTTGCCATTGCGGATCGTCAGCCCGTTCATCGTCGCATTCACCCCCGCAGCCACCTGAAACACGCGGCTTACTCCGCCGCCGCTGATCTCCACGCCCGCCGTCGGACACGTGATCGTGAGCGTGCCATTGGAAATGAGCGTTGGCAGTGGCGTGCCGCCCAGCGTGATCGTCTTGCGCGGCGCGGCAAAGACCGCCTCGCTGAAGTTGATCACTGTATCGTCACCATCCCGATTCGCGGTGTTGATGGCTTCGCGCAGGCTCGTGCCCGTGCCGACGTTCGGATGGCTCGTGCCGTTGTCTTCATCGACGAGCGTGGTGACGATGATCGATTCGACGGCGTGTGCCGCCCCTGCTATCAGAGTGAGGAAGCCCGCCGCCAAAGCGCTCAGGAGCGAGCGTTTTGGGATTCCGAGCCAGCGGACGAGGAGCGGGGAGAGAGAGCCACTTTCCCGATCGTTTTTTGCGAGCCTTTTCATCGTTCGACTCCTATCAAATTGCCAGATCCACGGGCAAGCCGTGAACGGCCCCTGTTTGAGTCTCGACCGCACCCCGCACTCGCTTGCAGCGGCAGCCGCTGTGACCACCGCTGCAAGCGCATGGATGACGGTAACTTCCGCCCGACCGCCAGTGCGGGCCGTTCGGGGTCGAAGGTGACACACGCACAGGATGGGGGTGACAGGCTTTGCGGGTGTCGCCTATCGCATAGACTTTGTCGTGCTGGCAGGCGGGTTGGTGATCCACTCTACTGCTCGTGCTTCTCCAGAAGCACCGCGCACCGCCATGCCCAAGCTCGCCGCCTTCCCAAAAGCCTACATGCAAGCCCTCGTGAAAGACGGGACCATGAAACTCGCCGAGTGGTTCGCGCTCGCGAG
>JANPIS010000295.1:0-17123 GCA_031425095.1 Chthoniobacteraceae bacterium | reverse complement strand
GAGATTGGTGGAGACGGACACCTGAATGGCGATCCCCGGCACGCTCTGCGCGACCCCGCGCTTGAGCTTCAGCGCGACTTCCACGTCTTCTCCGGAACGCACGACCGACACCTTGCTCCCGCGCGCATTGCGGAGCTCGATGGAAACCGCGCGCACCTCGCCAGTCCCCGCGCGGTCGCGCCGATTGTGCAGGTCCGTGTCGGTGGCCGCACGGCTCGCTGCGTAAAACTCCGTCGCCTCGGACTGGCTGCCGTCGAAGGCGAGCTGACCGTCGTCGAGCACGATGCCGCGGTTGCAGAGTGACTCCACGGCCGCGGCGTTGTGGCTGACGAAAAGGATCGTGCGTCCGGAGCGCGCGACGTCGCCGATTTTGCCGAGGCACTTCTGTTGGAAAGCCGCATCGCCGACGGCGAGGACTTCATCGATGACGAGGATCTCCGGGTCGAGATGCGCGGCCACGGCGAAGGCGAGGCGCACGGTCATGCCGCTCGAGTAGCGCTTCACCGGCGTATCGAGGAACTGCTCCACGCCAGAGAACGCCGCGATCTCGTCGAACTTCCGCGCGATGTCGCGCTTGGTCATGCCGAGGATCGCACCGTTCAGGAAAACATTCTCCCGGCCGGTGAGCTCGGCGTGAAAGCCGGTGCCGACTTCGAGCAGACTCGCGACGCGACCTTTCACGAGCACGCGTCCCTCGGTCGGCGAAGTGATCTGCGAGAGAATCTTCAGCAGCGTGGATTTCCCGGCGCCGTTGCGCCCGAGCACGCCGATGACGTCGCCTTCCTGGACGTCGAAGGACACGTCGCGCAACGCCCAGAAGGTTCCATCTTTCTCCGCGCGATGCGGATGGCCGAGCCGCACGTTCGGGTCTTCGCGCCCGCGCCAGCGCGCCCAGCGGCTCTGCAGGTCCTGGTAGAGCATGCCGCGATTGATGACGCCGAGGCGGTAGCGCTTGGACAGATTCTCGATGCGCAGGACGGCGGCCATCAGACGTTGTCCATGAAGTCGCGCTCGACGCGCGAAAAGAGCGTCATGCCGAAGACGAAGATGACGACGGTCACCGCCAGACTCACGAGCAGTTGCCAGATCTCGACCACGCCGCGCCCGAGGAAGGCAAAGCGGAAGGTCTCGATGATCGGCACCATCGGATTGAGCACGAAAATCCAGCGCCACTTTTCCGGGATCACCGAGAGCGGGAGCACGACGCTGCTCGCATACATCCAGAGCTGCGTGCCGAAGCCGACGACTAGCGCGAGATCGCGCCACTTGGTCGTCAGCGAGGATACGATCGCGCCCATTCCGAGTCCGAGCAGCGCCATCTGCAGGACGAGGAGCGGCAGGATGATGACGCGGAAATTGGGATACACTGCCGCGCCCTGCCACCAGTAGTAACCGAGTACGAGGAGGAAAAATCCGAACTGCACGAAGAAGGCGATCATGTTCGTGATCACGATCGCCAGCGGCACCGCCACCCGCGGGAAGTACACCTTGCCGAAAAGGTTGGCGTTGCCGGTGAAAGTATTCGCGGTCTTGGTCAGGCAGTCGGCGAAGTAATTCCACGCGACGACACCGGAGAGGAAGAAAAGCACGCTCGGCAGCCCGTCCGTTTTCGTCTTCGCCAGCACCCCGAAGATCAGCACCAGCATGAGCGTGGTGAAGAGCGGCTGGAGCAAGTACCACAGCGGACCGAGGATGGTCTGCTTGTACATCGCGGTGAAGTCGCGCCGTACGAAGAGCGCGATGAGATCGCGGTACTTCCACACCTCGCGCCACGGGATGTGCCACCACGGCCGGCCGGCCTTGAGTTCGAGATCCCAGACGAGCGGATCTTCGCCGCGGACAGAGTTCGGATCAGGCACAGGCAGGCTGCCGCCCTTGGTCGTGCGTCGAAGATTTCAACAAGACCATGCGTGGTGGATCGGTGGTGGATGAACCCGCCGGGCTCGGCGGATTCGGAGCGGTGCAGCGTGGCGTGCGCTGGGAAAATCGGGAAGCATCTTTCTCACGCACACCCGGCCCGCCGTGCGCGCTGCCGCCTTTTCGTTTGCCACTTCTCTCCGCGCCTTCGTACCTTCGCGTCCGAATGATTTCCGTGACCATCCCGATCTGCAATGAGGCGGGAAATCTCAAGCCCCTCTACGAACGTGTGCGCGATGCGATGATCGAGGTTGGGCAACCCTGGGAGCTGATCCTCGTGAATGATGGCTCGACGGACGGATCGGACGAACTGCTCGACGAACTCGCAAGCATGGATGCGCGCGTGAAGGTCGTGCACTTCCGCCGCAATTTCGGGCAGACCGCGGCGATGATGGCGGGGTTCGATTTCGCACGAGGCGAGATCATCATCCCGATGGACGGCGACCTGCAGAACGATCCCGCCGATATCCCGCTGCTCCTCGCGAAACTGGACGAGGGCTACGACGTGGTGAGCGGCTGGCGCAAGGATCGGCAGGACAACGCCATCAAACGCAATTTCCCGAGCATCATGGCCAACCGCCTGATCTCGCTGGTCAGTGGCGTGCGCCTCCACGACTTTGGCTGCTCGCTGAAGGCTTATCGTCGCGACGTGATCGAAGGCGTGCGGCTCTACGGCGAGATGCATCGCTTCCTGCCGATCTACGCGCGCTGGCATGGCGCGGAGATCGCCGAGGTCGAGGTGCGCCACTACGCGCGGGCCAAGGGGACCTCGAAGTACGGCCTCGAGCGCGTGCTGAAAGTGCTCGCCGATCTGCTCACGGTGAAGTTCCTCGACCGCTTTCAGCAAAAGCCGATGTATCTCTTCGGCGGCGTGGGGTTGTTCGTCTTCGCCCTGAGCGCCGCGAGCGGCGGGTTCGCCTTCTGGCGCAAGTTCATCGATGGCGAACCTTTCATCCGCAATCCGCTGCTCCTCTGCTCGGTGCTGACGGCCGTCGCAGGCCTCACCTGCATCCTCATGGGCCTGCTCGCGGAGATGATCGTGCGGACCTTCTATGAATCGCAGAACAAGAGCGTATATCTCGTGAAGGCGACGCGGAACATGGAGCCGAAGTAATGCGCCGATGTGCGGCATAGCTGGCTTCGTCGGTCGCGGGGACCTCGGCACGCTGCGCCGGATGACGGATGCGATCCGGCACCGCGGGCCGGATGCCGAGGGACACTGGCAGGACGAAAGTGTCGGCGTCTTCCTTGGCCATCGGCGGCTCTCAATCGTCGATCTAGCGGGCGGCGCGCAGCCGATGTGGACGCGCGACGGACAGCTCGGCGTGACTTTCAACGGCGAGATCTATAACCACGCGGAACTGCGTGCGGAGCTAAAGTCGACCGGTTGCGAGTTCGCCACCGATCACAGCGACACCGAGGTGCTGCTGCATGGCTACCGGACGTGGGGCGACAGTTTTGTCGAACGACTGAATGGCATGTGGGCGTTCGTGATCTACGACCGCGCACGGCAGCGGCTCTTCGGCTCGCGGGATCGGTTCGGAAAGAAGCCGCTGTACTACTTTCACGAGGGCGAGACGTTCGGATTCGCAAGCGAACTCACGGCGCTCACGCAGCACCCGCAGTGTCCGCGCAATCTCGACGCGCTCTCGCTGAAGAAGTACTTCGCCTACTGCTACGTCCCCGCGCCGCGCTCGATCTATGAGCGGGTGTGGAAGCTGCCAGGCGGGCACTCCTTTGCGCTCCATCTCAGTCGTGACTCAGGCCGGAGGCCTGTGTCACGCGCCGCGCTCCGCGTCTGGAAGTGGTGGGAGTTTGTCATCGAACCGGATGAAAAGCTTCGTTCGGCATGCACGCATCGGAGCTTTCGCCTTACCGGCGGATGGAAACGATCCGAGGACGACCGGGGAAAGCTCTACGGATCGAATCGGATCATCCACCGCGGTCCTCGTGACGTGATCGACAGGGATCTTCGGTTCTTTAACGTTGAAGCAGAGCTTCGAGCGGTGCTTGAAGGTGCCACCCAGCGCCGCCTCATGTCCGACGTGCCGCTCGGCGTCTTCCTCAGCGGCGGCATCGATTCGAGCGTGATCGCGGCGCTCGCGGCGAAGCACGTGCCGACGGGTCAGCTCAACACCTTCTCGATCGGCTTCGACGATCCGACCTTTGACGAATCGGAATACGCCCGGCTCGTCGCGGAGAAGCTCGGCACACAGCACCACCACGAGACGCTCGATCTCGACAAGTCGTCCGCGCTGCTGCCGGAACTCGTCTCGCGTCTCGATGAACCGCTCGGCGACGGCTCGCTGCTCCCGACCTACCTGCTCTCCCGCTTCACCCGCCAGCACGTCACCGTCGCGCTCGGCGGCGACGGCGGCGATGAACTCTTCGCCGGCTATGATCCGATGCGCGCCCTCCGCACCGCCGAGCTCTACGCGAAGCTCGTGCCCAAGCCGATCCACGCGGGCCTCCGTCACCTCGCCGCCCGCCTGCCGGTGAGCCACGCGAACATCAGCTTCGATTTCAAAGTGAAGCGCTTCCTCCGCGGCCTGAGCCATCCGGCGCCGCTCTGGAATCCCGTCTGGATGGGGGCGCTGGAGCCATCCGACATTCGCGAACTCTGCGGCGCTCCGGCGGACCCCGAGGAAATTTACAGCGAAGCCATCGAAGCCTGGGATCGCTGCGCACAGCCGAACCTCGTCGATCGCGCCCTGCAGTTCTGGACGCAGGTCTATCTGCAGGACGACATCCTCCCGAAGATCGATCGCGCCTCGATGCTCTGCTCGCTGGAAGTGCGCTCGCCCTTTCTCGACATCGAAGTCGTGGACCTCGCGCGGCGCATTCCATGGCCGCTCAAGCTCCACGGCGGAACGACCAAATGGATCCTCAAGCGGGCCATCGCGCCGCTCCTCCCGGCGGAGATCATCTCCCGCCCAAAGAAGGGCTTCGGCATGCCGATCGGCCGCTGGCTCCGCGAAGAGAAATTCCCTTTCGATCCCGCAGCGACACCTCCCGGGCTTGATCGCGCCTTCATCGAAAAGCAGCTCGCCGCGCACCTCGCGGGTCGCGCCGACGAGCGCCTTTTCCTGTGGTGCCAATGGCTGCTCAACGCGTGGTGGAAGCGATGAGCCACTCGAGCGCGAGCGCCGCATCGCCGATGCGCATCCTGCTGATCAACTACGAGCATCCGCCACTCGGAGGCGGCGCGGGGCAGGCCACCGCTTCGATCGCGCGCGAACTCGTCGCCGCGGGACATTCGGCGCTCGTGCTGACTTCCCTGTTTCGCGGACAACCCGTCCGCGATGAGGTGTCCGGCTACTCGATCCTCCGGGTGCCGGTGATCCGCCGCCGCGCCGATCGCTGCACGCCACCGGAGATGCTCACCTTCATGGCCAGCGCGGCATTTGCGGCGCTCGGCGAAGTGCGCGCGTGGAAACCCGACGTGACGATTGCCTTCTTCGGCATCCCATCCGGTCCGGTGGCACTCCTTCTCTCCGCGGTTTGCGGCGTGCCGTATGTCGTCTCGCTACGCGGCGGCGACGTGCCGGGATTTCAACCTTACGACCTCGCACGGATGCATCGGCTACTCGGCCCCGTGATCCGGTTGCTTTGGAGGAGGTCGATCGGCGTGGTGGCAAACAGCGGTGGGCTGCGGATGCTCGCCAATCGCTTCGCGCCGGACGTGGATGTCGCGGTGATTCCGAATGGCGTGGACGTGCGCACATTCCGTCCACGCGAAGACGGCGCTGGCGCGGCGGGACCGGTGCGGCTTCTTTTCGTCGGACGCCTCGTTTTTCAAAAGGGACTCGATGTCCTGCTCTCCGCGCTGGCAGTGCTCCCGGGCGGCAGTGACTTTCAATTGGAGATCATCGGCGACGGCGATCGAAAGCCCGCGCTCGAAGCGGAGGCCGCGCGCCTTGGGTTCGCCGATCGGATCACCTTCAGCGGCTGGTCTTCGCGCGAAGCGATCGCCGTGCGCTACCGCCGTGCGGATGTGTTCGTCTTCCCGTCGCGCGACGAAGGCATGCCGAATGTCGTGCTCGAGGCCATGGCCTCCGGTCTTCCGATCGTCGCGACAAAAATCGCCGGCAGCGAGGATCTCGTGCGCGATGGCGAGTCTGGCTTCCTCGTTCCAGTCGATGATTCCGCCGCACTGGCTGAAGCACTCTCGCGCCTCCTTGCCGATCGCAATCTGCGCGAGACGATGGGCCGTGCGAATCGCGCGCGCACCGAACGGGAATTCACCTGGTCGCGCGTCGCTTCGTCTTATGTGGACTATCTCCGCGAACAGCTCGCCCGCCGCCGCGATGCTTGACACGACCCGCCGCACCTTCGCTGCTCCTCGCATGTCCAATCCGCTCCCCCGCTTCACTGCACGCGTCTAAATGTGCGGCATCAGCGGCATCCTCTACTCCGACCCGGAGCGCATCGTCGAACGCGAGGTGATCGCGCGGATGAACGGCGTGATCCGGCATCGCGGACCGGATAGCGACGGCTTCTACCTGCGGCCGCAAATCGCGCTCGCGATGCGTCGGCTCGCCATCGTGGATCTGCAAACGGGCGATCAGCCGCTGGCGAATGAAACGAACGACATCTGGATCGTCTTCAACGGCGAGATCTACAACGCGCCGACGCTGCGCACGGAGCTCGAACACCGCGGCCACATTTTCCGCACACAGACGGACACCGAAGTCATCGTCCATCTTTACGAAGAGCACGGCGCGGATTGCGTGCATCACCTACGCGGAATGTTCGCCTTCGCGATCTGGGATGAAAAGCGGCGCCGGCTCCTGCTCGCACGCGACCGCGTCGGGAAAAAGCCGCTCTATTACGCGGAGCACGATGGAGCGCTGCTCTTTGGCTCGGAGCTGAAATGCCTGCTGCAATATCCCGGCTTTCCCCGAGAGGTGGATGTCGATGCGCTGCATCATTTTCTCACGCTGCAATATGTCCCCGATCCGCAGTCCGCGCTGCGACACCCGCGCAAGCTGCCGCCCGCGCACCGGCTGATCTGGGAAGCCGGGCGGCTGACGATCGAGCGCTACTGGCAGCTCGACTACCGGGAAAAGTGGAGGGCTCCGGAGGCAGAGCTTCGCGCGGAGTTGCGCCGCCAAACGGAAGAAGCGGTGCGGTTGCGGCTCATGAGCGATGTGCCGCTCGGCGCGCATCTCAGCGGCGGCGTCGACTCAGCGATCGTCGTCGGCATGATGGCCGGGATGATGGATCGCCCGGTGAAGACCTTCTCGATCGGGTTTCGCGAAGCGGCCTTCAATGAGCTGAGTCACGCGCGCGCGGTCGCGGAGAAGTTTGGGAGCGAACATCAGGAATTTATCGTCGAGCCGGAAGCGCTCGATCTTCTCCCAAAGCTCGTCGAGCACTTCGATGAACCCTTCGCCGACGCCGCCGCGATTCCCACGTGGTATCTGTCGAAGATGACGCGCGAGCACGTGACCGTGGCACTGAATGGCGACGGCGGCGACGAAGCGTTCGGCGGCTATCAGCGCTACTACGCGGACCCGCTCGCCGATCTTTACCGGCTCCTCCCCGCAGCGCTGCGCCACGGCTTGCTCGATCGCCTCACCCACTTGCTGCCGCGCGGCTCGGGCCCGGTCGAGAGCAGCATCCCCGCCGCGCTGCGTCACCTCACGCGCGCCGCAGACCTGCCGCACAGCGCGAGCGTCGTGCGCTGGGGGTCCTTTTTCACCGAGGACGAAAAGGACGATCTCTACACCCCGGAGATGCGCGCGGCCGTGCACGCCGGACCGAGTTCCGCACTGCTCTCGGAGAGCTTTGCCCGCGCGCTGGCCGACACGCGACTCGACCGGACCTTGAGCACCGACGTGCAGAATTATCTACCCGGCGCGTTGCTGCCGAAGGTTGATCGCATGACCATGGCGCACTCGCTGGAAGCGCGATCACCGTTCCTCGATCATCAGCTGCTCGAATTCGCCGCCCGCCTTCCGACGACTTGCAAGGTGCGCGGCACGACGACGAAACGCATCCTGCGCGAAACCTTCGCGGACATGCTGCCTCCGAGCATCACCCAGCGCTCGAAGATGGGCTTTTCCGTTCCCCTCAATCTCTGGTTCCGCAACACACTCCGCGAACCGGCGCGGGAGATTCTCTTCGCCAGCGACACGCGGCTGCACTCCTACCTGCGCCGCGAACGCATGCAGGCGATCTTCGACGAACACGTCAGCGGCAAAGCGGAGCACGGCAAACGACTCTGGGCGCTGCTCACCCTGGAAATGTGGCTGAAAATGTACGCGCCCTGAACCGCGGAGGCGTGGACGCTTGCCGAATGCGGATTCTAACGCTTTCATGGCCGGATGTCCGATCTCTGGCACGCACTCAAGCCCGAAGCGCGCAAGCAGCTCTCGCAGCGCGATTATTCTCAGAAAACCCTGCCCGAACGGCTCGCGACCACCGGCGTCGAGGTCGGCGAAGTGATCGCCAAGCGCGCAGAGCTCACCGCCGCCTGGATTCCCGGCGTGGAGATCTTCGGACGCAAAATTTACCCGCAGAGACACCGCGGATTCTTCGGCGAATTCGCCCGCCAGGGAGATGGTCCGCTCGGAACGATCGGACTCTGGCCGCGGCAGTGGGCGACCGCACGGATGTTCGCCGGCACGGCGAAAGGCTTTCATATTCACCCGCCGCACATTCCGGCGGGAACAACGCCCGAAGCTTGGTTCCGCCGCCTCTTCATCGATGAGCCGCAAAATTACGCGCTGCGTCCCTACGATCGCGAACAATGGGACGCGATGTTCTTCGTGCAGGGCGGCATCGAGATGCTGCTCGTCGATGAACGCGCCGGGCTGCCGCGCCGCGTCATGCGTTTCATCATCGAAGGTGACGACCAGCGCGGCGCGAACAATGCGTGCATCATAATCCCGGCTGGCGTCGCCCACGCGATGCGAGTGGAGAGTTCCCGCGAGGCGATCATGGTTTATGGCACGACGACGACCTTCGAACCGACCTTTGAAGGCCGGCTCGTCGATGAGATCGAGCGCCCGACGCTGCCGGACGACTGGCAGAAGTACATCGGCTAGAGCCGCCGAGCCCGACCGTGCCGCTCTACGAATACGAGCTCTGTCGCGGGAAATGCGGGATCTGTAGCGGCCGCTTTCAGCTCCAGCGTCCAATCGATCGGCCCGCGCTCGCGGCGTGTCCGCTCTGCAAGAAGCGAGTGCGGAAGGTCGTCTCGAAGTTCAACACTCCCCGGGTGACCAAGCCGGCCTCGATCTCGGATGCGAAGCGCGCCGGATTCGCCGTGCTGAAGAAGGTCGGCAAGGGCGAATACGAGCGGCAGTAGCGGAGCGCTCGTGCGGCGGGCGGGAGGGTCCGCGTCAGGTCACGTCGGGCTGCCGTCGGTGCAGACGGCCTGGAGATACTCGCGGTATTCGTTCTTCGGCAGCGCCGCGACGAGTGCTTCGAGCTGCGCGCGGTCGATCCAGCCCTGGTTGAAGGCGATCTCCTCGAGGCACGCGATCATCAAGCCCTGCCGGTTTTGAATCGCGGCGATGTAGTTCGCGGCTTCGAGCAGGCTCGTCTGCGTGCCGGTGTCGAGCCACGCCATGCCGCGGCCGAGCACCTTCACGTTCAACTCTCCGCGCCGGAGATACTCGATGTTTACGTCGGTGATCTCGAGCTCGCCGCGAGCGCTCGGCTTCATGTTGCGGCAGATGTCCACGACCTTTTTGTCGTAAACGTAGAGGCCGGGCACGGCAAAGGGGCTCTTCGGTTTCGCCGGCTTTTCCTCGAGGCTGATCGCGCGACCGTCCGCGCCGAATTCCACCACGCCATACCGCTCAGGATCGCGCACCTGATAGCCGAAGACGCACGCACCGGATTTCATCGCGAGAGCCTCCCGGAAGAAGTCGAGTTTCCCGTAGAAGATATTGTCGCCGAGGATCAACGTGACGCCGTCATCGCCGATAAATTTTTCCCCGATCAGGAAAGCCTGCGCGATGCCGGCGGGCTTCGGCTGCTCGGCGTACTCGATCCGCATTCCGAGCCGCGAACCATCGCCCAGCAGGTCGCGGAACATTGGCACATCCTTCGGCGTGGAAATGATGAGCACTTCCCGGATCCCGCCGAGCATCAGCGTGGCGAGCGGGTAATAAATCATCGGCTTGTCGTACACCGGAAGCAGTTGCTTGCACGCCACACGCGTCAGCGGGTAGAGCCGGGTGCCGGCTCCGCCGGCGAGGATGATGGCCTTCTTGCTCATATCAGGATTGGGGCTTGAGGATTCGGATGATGCGGAAGTTTGCGTCGGGGTCGCGCCTGCGGAAAAGCAACATTCGTGCGGCGCCGCTCAGGGTTTCCGGCAGAAGACCTGGACGGTGCCGAACGTCCCGCGCAGGTCGTAGTGCTGGGTGAGGTATTCGTAGGCCGGCCTGGCCCACACGCTGAACCTCGACGCCTCGACTTTGTTGATCGGGCGATCGTCCACGATCACCACGGCAGGATTCTTCGTCTCGAAATCCTCGATGGTCTTCGGAGACCAGCCGCCTGCGGTGGTGCTGTTGTCGTGGTAGAGCGAGTGCAGGTAGGTCAACCGATCCGTCATCACGTTGTAGCCGGGCTGATACGGGAAGCAGACGAGCCATTCGCCGGGCTTGGAATGCTCCTCGACAAGACGCCGCACGCCGTCGAACTCCGGCCAGTCCTTGTCCTTGTGCACCCAGACGCGCACACCGTTCGCGCCCTCAAAGAACTTCAGCTTCGACTTCTTGATCGTGGTGCGCGCCGCGATCGTCCCGGCGGAGTAATGATCGAACGCGAGCCATGCGAAGAGCGCGAAGTGCAGCGCGACGATCGGACCCGTGGCCCAGCGCCACCGAACCGGGAGGAGCAGGAAAACACCCGTGAGCGCCACGATACAGCCCGGCATGAATTCGGAAAGATGCGGCCGGTCCGGGCGGAAAAAGAAGAACTGCGGGAAGGTCGCGAGTGAGGCGATGAGGAGCAGCAGAGCGAGCGATTCGGGTCGCTCGAGCGAAAACTCGCGACGGAAGATGCCCGCGAGCACCCGGCTCAGCGCCCAGCCAATCAGCAGCAGGTAGATGAGGATCGGGAGGTACGTGAGGACGAAGAGAACCGACTTGTCCGGATCGGCGAACGACCGCGCCGCTGCCCAATCGACCCGCGGAAGCGTCGAGCGATCACTTTCCTTCTCGATCTTGTAGGGCACGAAAGCCGTCGGTGGGTCGAGCGGAAAAGTCGGCGGACGCGCCACGACCACCGCCTTTGCCTCCGCGGAGAGGAACCGCGCCCAGCCGAAGTACTGACTGGTAAAATGCCGATCATACCCGCCCGCCCGCGCGGCGAGATACGGCGGCACGTGCACTAAGACAACGCTCGCGACGACCAGCCCAAGCGCCACGAGCGCAGATCGCCAGCCCCGCCGCGCATCGCACGCAGCCAGCACCAGAGTTCCACCCCACAGCGCAAGTCCGAGAAAGCCCAGATCGATCCGCACGAGAAACGTGAGCCCCAGAATGACTCCGCCGAGCAGCGCTCGACGCAGAAAGCCGCGCGTGTCCGCCGCCAGCGCGACATTCACCACGCAGAGCATGTTCGCGACGACCGCGAGCGGCATGTAGTTCTTGAACTGCGACCCAGGGAAGATCACGCACGCCAGGCCGACGGCGAGCGCCGCGATCTCGTTGCGCGTCACGCGTCGGACGACCATCCATCCGAGCAATGCGGTGATGGTCGAGAGCGCGAAGAAGTACGCCCGGGTGAGCAGGAAATTCGGGCCCCAGACCTTGAAGAGTCCGACGATCGGCCAGAACCAGCCGACGTTGTAGCCCAGCGTGACGTCACGGATCGGCCTCTCGCCGGCGAGCAGGCGCATGGCTGTGAGCACCGCAGTCCCGCCTTCATCGTGTGGATTGAACCAATACTGGAGGTAGCTCCCGTAGTAGCAGAGCGCCGTCACGATGATCAGCGCCGGGGCAAGCCACGCGGGCCAGCGGCGGCTGGGCAGGAGGGGAGTTTCGCGGGCCTTCAAGGGAGCATCGCTTAACGAACGCGGCGGCAGCGGGCAAGCAGGCGCTTTGCAAACACGCCCCGGTCAGACTCAGCGCACGGCATTCAGATTGCCGGTGAGGACTTCGACGGCCTGCGCGCCGCCTCCGGTTCGGAAGAGGCAGTCCACGACATTGCGCACATACTGCTCGTCAGGCATCGCTTCTATCGATTCTGGCGGAAAGGTGACGACGCTCTTGAAGTGCTCGGCGAGCGCCGCAAAAAGGCGAACGCGAGCACCGGGCTCGAGTTCATCCCGACGCACCAGTGCCTGCAGCGCGAGCCGCGCCTCCTCTGCCGTCACGCGCTGGCGCAGACGCGCCGCGAGATGCGGGTGCTGGCGCAGCGAGTTGAATTTTCCCGCGAGCAATTGATCGAGGTCCGGCTCGGCCCGCTCGGGCACATGCACGACGATGGTATTCGCCGCGAGATCGCCGAGGCGCTGCGCACGCCGGCTGAGCAAGCAGGCCACGCCTCCGATCAAGTAACAGCCCGGCAGCAGATCCACGAAACGCAGGAGATTGCGCATCAGGATCTGGTGAAACTGCAGCCGCAAGCCACCTGCATCCATGACCCGCAAGCGCAGCCAGCGTTTGCCGACCGTTTGCCCGCGCCATGCCCACTCGGCCGCCACGCCGTAGCCGATCGACACGACAAAGTACAAGATCGTCATGAGGGCCGTCCCGAGGTCGGCGCTGATGAATCCCGCAACGAGCCCGAGCGTGCTGAGGCCCTGGGAAAGGATGATCACGGCGCAGAAATCGACGCTCCACGCGAGGCAGCGGGCGATCGGGCCGGCGAGCTGGTAGGCGAAGTCGATGCCTTCCGGCGTGCGGATGCGCAGCTCGGAATTCACGCGTCCGCCTTTCTCCCGCGCGTGCTCAGGAACCAGCAGAGCACCACCAGTTCCAGACACCCGAACGCGATCTTCAGGGAGTACGGAATGACCGGCTCGTGATACTGCGAGAGAAACGATTCGATGAGCCCCGCCCACACCAGCATCACCGCCACTCCACCGATCAGCGTCATGAGATCCGCGCTCACCGCGCGCAGCCGCTGCCCGAGCGGCGCGCGATCGCCCCGGCCAATCAAGGCGTGTCCGAGCACCAACCCACCCTGGCCGGCGAGGAGGATCGCGGGGATCTCGATCGATCCGTGCGGCAGCAGCCAGCCGAGCAGGAAGACGAGTTGGCCCGCGAGGATGTAATCGAGACCGACGAGGCCGAGGATCACGCCATTGTAGAAAAGGATCACGATGGTCCCGATGCCGTAGGTCATCCCGAGCGCCATGGCTTTGATCGAGACGCCGATGTTATTCGCCATGAGCTGGCTCGCGAACGTCGATTGATGCCCCTTCAGCCGATCGTTCTTCGCGCTCTCCTCTTCGCGCACGCGCTTCGTCGGATCGCCGAGATGCGAGGAAAACTGCGCGGGCATGATCGTCTCCTTCGCCTCATCGTCGAATGCCACCGCAAAGCCTCCAAAGAGCACGCCGACCAGCGTGATCAGCGTCGAAATCACGAAGGCGCGGAAGTGCCGGCGAAAGGCGCACGGGAACTCGATGCTGAACCAATGCCACGGCCGAAAACGCCGGCCTCGCGCACGGGTCTCGTGAATCTCGCCGTAGGCCCGGGCGGTCAGCGATTCAAGATACGACCGCAGCTCCGGCTCTGCCGCGAAAGTCGCGATGCGCCCGAGGTCGGCCGAGACTTTGCGGTAGAGAAAGTGAAAGCGCTTCGCCTCGTCGAGCGTCGGCCGGCGATTGGGCGATTGCGCGAGCCGGTCGAGGATCTGCTCGAGTTCCGTCCAGGCCGGCCGCTCGGCCGCGATGAAGCGAGGAAGGTCGAGGATCATGGACGGAAAGGGAAAACTCGAAACTCGAAGCTCGAAGCTCGAAACAAATTCCAACGGAAGGAGAGGCTCGAAGCGGTGGCGGAAGCGCGCGGCGAACGTCCGCTGCTTTCGGAAGTTTCCGAACTTTTTCCGCCCGTTTGTTTCGAGCTTCGAGTTTCGAGTTTCGAACTTCTCACAGGAGCTGCCTCGCTTTCACTTCGGCGTGCTGGGCCACAAGCTGCGCGGTGAGCCGGGCGGGATCGAGGAGGGAAAAGCGGACGCCGCGACGTTCGAGCGTCTTGCCGAGCTCCCGCAGATCGCGCCACCGGAGGTGGCCGCCGAGCCGATGGTAGAGATCGTCGAGATTTTCCGCCGGGGCTTCCTCGCTGAAGAGCGCGGCGGCGCCTTCGGGCTGCAGCATGTTCACGATCAGCAGATGCTGGCGGCCGAGGAGTTCGGTCGCGCGCGCGAAACTTTCCGCGAGCATCGGATCGTCGAGCGCGGTGAGAAAGATGAGCAGCGCGCGCTTGCGCAGCCGCAGGCGGAGGAAGGAGCAGAGCTCCTCAAAATCCGGCGTTACACTCTGCGGCTGCAGCGCGTAGAGGCGATCGCGGCAGGCGTCGTAGTGGGCCTGGCCGGACTTCGCGCGAGCGAAACTCAGCACACGATCGCTGAAGGTCACGAGGCCGAACTGATCGCCCTGCTGCTCGGCCGCAAGGCCGAGGATGAGCGATGCAGTGACGTAGCGCTCCAGGGTGGAGTGAGAAGTGGAAGTGGAAGGTGGAATGGCCTTCCGCTCCGTCGTCGCTGCGCCATTCCACTTTCCACTTTCACTTTCCACCCGCACCGGCCGCGCCGAAAGACGCGATGCATCGACGATCACATAAACCTCCTGCGCACGTTCGACCTGATAGACTTTCGTGACGAGATGCCCGCGCTTGGCCGACGCTTTCCAATGCACATCGCCGAGACTGTCGCCGGAAGAATACTCGCGTAGCTTTTCAAACTCCCGCCCCTGCCCGGCCCGCCGCTGCGTGCGCGCGCCGAGTTCCGAACGACGCAGGAAAACCGCCGCAACGCTCTTCCGCTCATCGACGAGATTTGGATACACGCGCAGCTCCGCGCGAACGGCGTGGCTCCGCCGCACGCCCCAGAATCCCATGGGCGACACGACTTCGAGCCACACTCGATCCAAGGTGCAGGGACCGCGCTCGCGCGGCATCAGCGGCCAGACGATCTGGCTGAGCTCAGCACCCGCGGGCAGCGCTGCCGTCTGCTCCTCGGGAGCCTCGATCGTCTTCGGGAAAGCCAGTCCGAGCCGCACGCTCTGCGCGCTCTGCCGCAAATTGTGAACCCGCACCTCGAGTGAACCCGCGCGATCTTTCTGTAATCGCACGAGCTCCGGCAGCTCCACGCGCAATCCATCGAGCCGGCCTCGCGTCAGCAGCGCATCCACGGCGGTGAGTGTGAGCATTCCTCCCATCAATCCGACGCAAATCCCGAGCGTGCCCGGCACCGTCGCGCCGATCGCCGAAAACGGAAGCACGATCAGCGCGATCCAGAGAAGCAGGCGATTGCGGGGAACGATCATCGGGTTGAAAGCGAGCGGGGACGTAAACTCCGGGTACCACACGCGTCTCGCGTGTTGGTTTCGGCGTCCCGCCGAAACGAACTTCCGTCGGCGAACAGCGGTGTGGAATCGTTCGGGAACCGCCCGCGTTGCAAAGTTCGTCGCGGCGGGACGCCGCGACCAATTCGCGAGGCGCGTATGATACCCGGAATTCCGGTGCGCTCATTCATCGCGGGACAGCCACCTGCTCGAGCAATTTCCCGATCACTTCGCTCACCGTCACGCCTTCGATCTCGTACTCGGGACGCAGCACGAGGCGGTGACCGAGGACGGATTCCGTCATGCCTTTCACATCATCGGGCGTGACGAAGTCGCGGCCTTCGAGTGCGGCCTGCGCGCGGCTGGCGAGGAGCAGCGATTGTGTAGCGCGCGGGCCGGCACCGACGAGCACGCTGTCGTTTTGCCGCGTGGCGCGGACGACATCGACGACGTACGCGACAAGCTCCTGACGCACCGTAATCGCCTCGAGCGCGCGTCGGAAATCGACGAGATCCGCGCTCGTGATCACTGGCTCGACGACACCCGCGGCGAGCGCGGCTTCCGGTGAATTGGAGCCGAGCATGCGCTGGGCGAGTTCGAGTTCCCCGTCTCGCTCCGGCGCGGCCATCGCGATCTTCAGCATGAAGCGATCTTTCTGCGCTTCGGGCAGCGGATAGGTGCCTTCGTACTCCACGGGATTCTGCGTCGCGAAGACGGTGAAGGTATCGGGCAACGCGTGCGTCTCGCGATCGATCGTCACCTTTCGCTCCTGCATCGCCTGGAGCAGCGCGGACTGCGTCTTGGCCGGCGCGCGATTGATTTCATCCGCGAGCAGGAAGGTCGTGAAGATCGGCCCTTTGATGAGCGTAAATTCGTTCGTCTTCATGTTGAAGACGTTCGTGCCGGTGATGTCCGCCGGCATCAGGTCGGGCGTGAACTGGATGCGATTGAATTCGCCACCGAGCACGCGAGCCAGGGTGCGGACGAGCAGCGTCTTGGCGACGCCGGGCACACCTTCCACGAGTGCATGGTGGCCGGTGAAGATCGCGATGAGCGACATGTCGATCACGGCATCCTGGCCGATGATGACCTTGCGGACTTCGGCGCGCGCGCGGTTGAGGAGTTCGTGGATTTGGGTGGGTGCTGGGGTCATGGCGAAAGTTCAGGTCTTGCGGGTGATGGTCTGGCTCAGGGCGCGATACGCGGCGACAGGATTTCGCGCCTTGGCCGGGCGCATTTGCTCGGCAGCCCAGGCTTCCTCGACGCGTGCGCGATCGCGCGGCGGGAGCGTCGAGCTCTTGCGCCATTCCTCCACACAGACTCCGAGCAGGTCGGCGGGCCGGATCGAGCGGCGCAGCAGATTCACAAAGCCTTCGGCGGATTCCTTGCCGGTGACGACGCCCGCCGCCGCGGGATCTTCGCGCGGCGGCAGAAAGGGCACGCCATTCATCCAGACGAAGAGCGCCGCGAGCAGGGCGAGCGTGGCGATGGCACCGTGCAGCCGGTATTTGCCGGCGAGATTCGCGATGCCCGGCTGCTCGCGCACGCCGAGGTGCTCCTCGTCAAAGATGATCCGCGGCGGACCGGAGAAGATGTGGCCGAGCAAGGCTGGCTGCCGTTCCGCGCGGAGCGCTTCGTTGCTGAGGAAAAATGAATCGCCCGCGAGCACGATCGAGCCCGCACCGAATTTCCGCTCGATCACCACCGGCTTTTCTTCGCTCGTATA
>JANPIS010000294.1:0-2513 GCA_031425095.1 Chthoniobacteraceae bacterium | reverse complement strand
TACGGCGCCTTCGGCACCACTCTGCAGCCGCTCTTCAATCACCGCCGCCTCTCGCTGCATGCCATTCACCAGGATCGCGGTGTCCGTCGTTGTGGCATCGATCCCCACAAACCGCCCCAGCACTCGATAATGGGAGAAACTTGCCAAAGGGCCTGAGAGAACGGAAAGAACAACAACCAGAGCATTCTTAATAAACATAGTGAAACCGACTTGCCCTCGTGATGAAGCGCTGCCGACAGGCGAAGCTACGCCTCAGTTATTAAAATAGCAAGTATGCAGCGGATTAATGTCCCGACTCTTTGAAAATGTCCCCATCTGAACTCGCTGAAAATGTCCCCTATTGCGGGTTCTGGATTAACAGCAGGGCCGACATCAATGGAGACCTTAGAAATGAATGGGAATGAACGAAAACGTTTGGCGGTATTGGCAAAAGTGAAGGAGGGCGAGCTGACGCTCGTTGCGGCGGCGCGGGCGCTGGGCGTGAGCTACCGGCAGGGCAAGCGAATTTGGAAGCGGTATGGCAGCGTAGGGGATGCGGGATTGGTGCATCAGTCGCGGGGCAAGGCAGGCACCCGGGGGATCGAGCAGAAGGAACGCCAGCAGATCCTTGAGGCTTTTGAAGGCAAGTATCGCGATTTCGGACCGACGCTCGCCGCGGAGTATTTGGCCAAGCAAGACCTAAAGGTGGATCATGAGACATTGCGGCGGTGGCTGATCCAGAAGGAACTCTGGGTGGTGAAGCGCCGCCGCCAGAAGCACCGGCAATGGCGCGAGCGCCGGGCCTGCTTCGGAGAGATGGTGCAGCTGGATGGCTCGCATCACGACTGGTTCGAGGGACGGGCCGGGTGGGCGGTGCTCATGGTCATGATCGATGATGCCACCAGCCGGGTGTGGGCGCGCTTTAGTGAAGAGGAAACGACCGAGGCGTGCTACGATCTTTTCGAACGCTGGACCCAGCAATGGGGCTTGCCGCTCAGCTTGTACGCGGATCGGGACAGTATTTACCAATGCAACCGGGAGCCGAGCGTGGCGGAGCAACTGGCGGGCAAGAAGCCCCAAACGCAGTTTGGACGCGCGATGGCGCGCTTGGGCGTGGATCTCATTCCCGCCTATTCTCCGCAGGCCAAGGGGCGCGTGGAGCGCTGCAATGGCACGCTGCAGGATCGATTGGTCAAAGCGATGCGCCTAGCCGGAATCTGCCACATGAAAGGCGCCAATGAGTTTCTGGAGGGAGAGTTTCTGCCGGACCACAATCGACGTTTCGGGGTGCCGGCCGCGCAGCCCGCGGACTTGCACCGCAAGCCCCCGGCGGACTTGGGGGAAATTCTCTGCTGGGAAAACGAACGGACCGTGCGCAAGGACTGGACTGTTGCTTGGAACCACCGCTCCTTCCAGCTCGATCGGGAGCACGAAAAGCTAAGTCTGGCCGGGCGGGAGATCACCGTGCGGGCCTTGCGTTCCGGTGAGATCCAAGTGCTCTATAAAAGTCAGAAGCTGCGCTGGAAGGAACTCGACGGCCGGGCCAAGCGCGCAGTGGAGCCGCCCCGGCGGGTCGGCCGGACAAGGCTGATTGTGCCGGAGCCAGACCATCCCTGGCGGCGGACCGGGGCAGCGAACGGCGGGGAATTCTGGCGCAAAACCAAGACCGAAGGAATGCGGGCGCGCCGTGCGTCCGAAGCCGCTCGCCGGGGCGCTTGAATAAGTCTTCCGAAGACTTACTCACACCCGACGTCCTCAGAAGGCGCGAGCTAAGGCTCGAAGCGCGCCATCTGAGGAGATCGGGTGCCGCTTGGGCCCCTCTCCCGCAGTGCGGTTTGGAAAACGGCCACCCTGAAAAGGGGACATTTTCGTTTGAGTTAACAGGGGGACATTTTCAAAGAGCTTTGACAGCCCGGATTAGCGGACGGTCCAGGTGCGGCGCGGAATGTCGAAGTACCAATCGGCGTTTCGGATGATATTAAAGCCGACCACAAAGTGAACATCCCGGCTCGTGGCCTGGTGGATCGTGCTGAAGTCCACCGCGAGCACGCGCAGATTGCGGAACACCCGATGGCCCACGCGAAGCTCTTTCATTCTCCACAGGTGCGCGGCGACCGCACGATCGGTGCCGTCCACCACGTTGTTGAACGGGCGGCCGGACGTGAAGAGTTCGGGATGCGCGGCGACATAGGCTTTATCAACCGCGGTGAGTTCGGTGCCGGTGTCCCAGATCGCGAGCTCGCCCGCGGCGGGGGTGAGGATCGGAATCGTGAACATGCCGCTCTCATAAACCTTGAGAGAACCCGACTCCCCTGAGAGCGCGTTGCGGCCGAGATACAGCGATGCTTCGTCCCGAAAGAGCATTGAGAAAGGCTGCAGCGCGAGCAGATTCAGCCCGATGGTCGAGCGAAGTTTGTCGCCAGCCTGCACGCGCGCGACCGTGATATCGCGGAAGACGCGGCGGTCGAGCCGCAGCGTGCCGATCTTGATTTTATCCCCTGCCAGCGGCACGCCCGCCGCGCTTTGAAAACGGA
>JANPIS010000293.1:0-15393 GCA_031425095.1 Chthoniobacteraceae bacterium | reverse complement strand
GTCGGGCAGATGCTCCATGAGCCGAGAAAGATCTCCAGCCCGAGCCCGTCCGCCTTCGCCTTCACCTCTCGCAGATAGCCTTCGTCGAGGCTCTCAAAAGACGGCAGATCGGAAATGAGGATCGTGTCGCACTTCAGACTCGCGGCGAAGTCGAGGAGCTGCGGCGCCTTCCAGCCCATGGCTCGCACGGCAAAGTTGTCGAGGCCGACCTTGAGCTTGCGTTCCGTGTCCGCCGCCAGGAGTGGAGTGACGAGGGACGCCGCGCCGGCCGCAGCGATGGTGTTGAGGAAAGTGCGACGGTCGGCGGTGGGGCGGGGGGAGTTCATGCGTGCGGGATTGAAAAAGCGCCGTGAGCCCTGGTCAAGCACTGCCACCCCCGAAGAATGCGCTGCTCAATACGAGCCAACCGGTCCGCCCGCGTGCGATTCGCTAAACTTAATGTTCGGCCCGTCGCCTTCGTAGATTCGGGCGGAGGATTTCGGGGAGCGGCAGCCCGTGAATGTTCCGCAGACCGCGACAATAAGTGACAGAAGGATGAATCGCACGCGGCAAACTATGCCGGTGGTAGGTGGGTGGCGAGGGATGCTTTCGAATGTATTCTCACTATTGAAACAAAGGCGCCATACCGGCGTTCTTATAAAAACCATATTTTTATTTGACCTTTGTCGGCATTTTTCAGAGAACCTTCCCCTGCCGTCGGCCCGCCCCTTCGACTCCGCGGCAAAAACAATGAACTTCCATTTTCGTGCGGGTTCCCTGCTCGCCGTGAAATCCGCTTTCACCAGCTGCGCCGCCGCGGTGTGGGCGGTGATTCTTTTTTTCTCTCAGCATGGCGCTGCCTCTCCACTGATGCGCCTGACGTGGGCAACGACTTCCGGAACCGCTCCTATAGCCTTGCACGAGAAGGTATCTCTCCCGCTGAACGGAGCGGTTGCCTTTAGTCGGCTGGATTTCCTGATTTCGGGTCTGGCGCTGCAGCGCGCAGACGGGACCTGGCTCGAATCGCGGAACTGGTACGCTTTCCTCAGCGCGGGCGCGAATCGCCTCACGGCTACCGCGGACGGATTGCCCGCCGAAGAATTTCGGGCCGTGCGCTTCCGCGTCGGCATTGATCCGGAGACGAATCACGCTGATCCCAACCAGCACGCACCGGATTCCCCGCTCCACCCCAACCTCAACGCGATGCACTGGAACTGGCAGGATGGCTACATCTTCGCCGCCATCGAAGGTCGCTGGCTCGACTCCGCATCCGGCACCGCGGGCTTCTCCTACCACTTGGGCAATGACGAGAACGCCACGTTCGTCGAGCTGCCGGTGCAATTCCGCGGCGGAGGTCCGCTGACCTTTCAGATCACGCTCGATCCAGTGAAGCTGCTCGCTGGCATCGATATCAAACGGGACGGCAACTCGACGCACTCGCGTCCCGGCGATCCGATCGCGGCCAGGATGAAGGCGAATCTCACATCGGTCTTCGCGGTCCGTGCGGTGAAGACGGATGTGTTTCAGGAGCTGACCAGCGCGCCCGCACCGGCGATCAGCACCGCGAAGACGACTCCCTATCACCTGGAGATCTCCCAGCGTCTGCCGAAGGCCAGCCTGCCCGCGGACAATCCGCTCACCGTCGAAGGAATCGAACTCGGTCGCCGCCTTTTCCACGACCCGCGGCTCTCGATCAACAACAGCCAGTCCTGCGCATCGTGCCACGATCGCACCGCGGCCTTCTCCGATGTGCGTCGCGTGAGCCTCGGCGCGGAGGGACAGCCAGGCCGGCGCCAGTCGATGCCGCTCTTCAATCTCGCGTGGGCCAAGGAATTTTTCTGGGACGGACGCGTTAAATCACTGCGCGAGCAAGCGCTGTTGCCCATCGAAGACCCCACCGAAATGAACGAGAAGCTGGATCGCGTGATCGCGAAGCTGGAAGCGGACGCCGCCTATCCGGGCTTGTTCGCCGCGGCCTTCGGCAAACCGGAAACGGGCAGTGCGGTCACGCCGGAACGGCTGGGACTCGCCATCGAGCAGTTCGTGCTCACGCTGGTCTCGCAGGATTCGAAGTTCGACCGTGCGGCGCGCAAAGTGGACACGCTCACCGAGCAGGAAAAACTCGGTCTCCAGCTTTTCATCACCGAGCACGATCCGCGGCTCGGGCTGCGCGGCGCGGACTGTTTCCACTGCCACGGCGGCAACCTCTTCACGACACATCAGTATGTGAACAATGGTCTCAAGCCGCGCGACGACGAGGCCGGCCGAATGGAAGCCACCAAGCTCCAGATCGATCGCGACCTTTTCAAAGTTCCCTCGCTCCGCAATATCGCCGTCACCGCGCCCTACATGCACGACGGCCGCTTTCAGACGCTCGAGGAAGTGATCGATCACTACGACCACGGCGTGCATCGCTCGCCTACGCTCGACCCCAATCTCGCGAAGCATCCGGTCGAAGGACTGGGTCTCACCGCCGAAGAGAAAGCCGCGCTCGTGGCTTTCCTGAAAACACTCACGGACGACGCCTTCATCGGGCGCACGCCCACCCCCTCCCCCGGGACAGCAACGGAAATCACCCGCAAATGAAAAAGCTCACCCTCAGCCTCGCGCTGGCTCTTTCTACCTTTGTGCGCTCGGCCTGCGCCGACGCGGTCGATCACGCCGCCGATGACGCATTTGCCGCGGAAGCGGCAGCACTTGCGCCCAGCGTCACCGCTCCCGCACTCCCGCCGCCCCCACCTGCCGTGAACGACACCATGGGCGTGTGGGGACCGGTAATTCCTTGGACGCCGCACATTCCCGTGTCGGCCGCGCAGCTTCCGGACGGCCGGCTGCTGACCTTCGCCTCGAACCGCCGCACGACTTTCCCCGCCGGTGTGGAGTTCACCTACGCCGCGACCTGGGATCCGAGGACCGGCACCTTCGTAGAATACAACCATCCCACCCACGACATGTTCTGCGCCGGTATCGTGATGCTGCCGGATGGCCGCGTCTTCGTGAATGGTGGACGCAACGAAGTGGTCCGCGCGAGTGTCTTCGACTGGCGCACGAATCAATGGACACGCATTCAAGACATGAATGGCGGCCGCTGGTACAACACGAGCGTCGCGCTGCCCGATGGGCAGGTGTGGACGGTCACCGGCAGCGGCACCGGCTCCGCGACGTCTGAACGCTGGAATCAAAGCACGGGGTGGAATCTGCTCACCGGCATCCCTTGGACGAACGTACTCCTCGAACCGGGCTACATCACGCGCTGGCATCCGCAGATCGTGTTGAACTCGGACGGTCGGCTTTTTCACTTCGGACCGACGGACCTCAATCGCTGGATCACCTGGCAGGGCACCGGGGCCATGACCAACTCCGGCACGAATGTCCCCGGCACTCATTACCCGAAAGAAGGAGCGTGGGTGATGTACGATGAAGGAAAAATCCTCGTCGCGGGCGGCGGTCTCAACACGCTGAGCAACCCCACCGACTCCACCACCGGGAGCAGCGCGCAAGACGCCTACACGGTGAACCTGAATACGAATCCGCCGACGCTCGCCTCCACCGCGCCGCTGGCGAATGCGCGGCAGTTTGCCAACGCCGTGGTCCTTCCCAACGGCGAAGTGATGGTCATCGGCGGCAATACCACCGGCACTAAATTCAGTGACGTCGGCTCGATCTTCGCGGCAGAAATCTGGAACCCCACCACTGGCCTGTGGCGAACGGTCGCAAGCATGTCGGTGCCGCGGAACTATCACTCGCTGGCGCTGCTGATGCCCGACGGGCGCGTGCTTTCGGGCGGCAGTGGTCTCGGCGGCAACGCTGCAGATCACCAGGACGCACAGCTTTATACCCCGCCGCAGCTCTTCAATCCCGACGGCTCGCCCGCGACCCGCCCGACGCTGAACGCAGTGCCCTCCCAGATCGGGGTCGGTTCCGTCTTTGGCGTGAACGCCACGCCCGGAATCACGAGTTTCGCCTTCATCAAGATGTCCGCGATCACGCACTCGATGAACACGGACCTTCGGCGGCTCGTGCTGCCGTCGGTGGAGACGACGGCTGGAAACTATGCGATCACCGCCCACTCGAATCTGAACGTCATGACGCCGGGCTACTGGATGCTCTTCGGCATCCTGCCCTCGGGTGTGTACTCGGAAGCGGCAATCGTCCACGTGGACGCCACCGGCTCCGTCTCAATCGCGAATCCGGGCAACCAGTCCAGCGTGCTGAACAGCACACTCTCGCTGCAACTTGTCTCGAGCGGCCCCGTCGGCGTGACTCGCACTTACTCGGCCACCGGACTTCCGCCGGGACTCACTGTCGCGCCCGCGAGCGGCTTGATCACCGGCGCACCGACCGCGCTCGGCACCTTCAATGTGCGTGCGACCGTGACCGGCGGGCCAAATTCATCCTTCCAGGATTTCACCTGGACGATCTCACCGCCGACGCTGGTGCGGAACTTCCCGAGTTTCCCAAACAGCACTGACTTCACCCTGAGTAGCGCCGCCGCGGTGACGAGCAATGTCCTGCGCCTGACGCCGAACCTGACCTCGCGCGTCGGCAGCGCCTTCCTCACGACACCGGTGAATATCGGCGCGAACACGTCCTTCGCCACACGGTTCGTTTTCCGGCAACACGGCTCCGCGGACGGCGCGGACGGCCTGGCTTTTGTTGTTCAGGGCGACGCCGTCAACGCGCTCGGCGCCGCCGGCGGCGGGCTCGGCTATGCAGGCATCCCGAAGAGCATCGCGGTCGAGATCGACTCGTATCTCAGTCCCTTCGATCCCAGTGCGAACCACCTCGGCATTCTCAGCAACGGTGACTCGACGATTCACCTTCAGCAGCACACGCCGGCCTTCGACATGGAGGACGGCACCAGCCACACCGTCTGGGTGGAATATGACGGACCTGCGGACACGCTGCGCGTGTACCTCGCGCAGGGCATAGTCACGACTCGTCCGACGACGCCGGTGATGACCGCCAACCTCACTCTCGATGTGATCACGAACGGCTCGGCGTGGTTCGGCTTCACCGGAGCCACCGGCGGCGCGAGCAATAATCACGACATCGAAGCGTGGAGCCTGAACGTGAATGCGAATGCGCTCCCCGCGCCTCCCGTGGTCACGCCGCCCGGAGATCGCACCTCCGTCATCAACCAACCGACCAGCCTCCAGATCGTCGCCAGCGACGTGAACGGCGACATCCTCAGCTATAACATCACCGGTCTGCCGGCAGGGCTGAACTATAGCTCGAGCACTGGACTGATCTCCGGCACTCCGACGACCGCGGGCACGAACAACGTCACCGTCACCGTGAGCGACGGATTCTCAGCGCCAGTCAGCGTGACTTTCGCATGGACGATCAACAATGCGCTCACGGCCGTGCCGCTCACGGGAGCGCCGGTCGTCTCCGGCACGAGTGTCACTTTTACGGGCCAAGCCACCGGGGGAGTTAGCCCACAGTTCAAGTGGAACTTTGGCGACGGCACGCCGGAGACTGCGTTCAGCAGCACCGCGACCGTCTCGCACGCTTACCCAAATCCGGGTCGCTATCAGGTCACCCTCACCGTCCGCGATTCCACCGGAGCGGAAGTCACGACGAGCTATCATCAGGCGATCCACGCGCCACTCACCGCGCTTAAGCCGACACGCTCGAGCAGCATCGTCTTTGAAGATCGCGCGACCGGAAACGACCGCATCTGGTGCGTGAACCCGGACAACAACAGCGTCTCCGTCTTTGACTCCGTGACCCGCGCCCGCCTCGCGGAAGTGAACGTCGGCAATGCTCCGCGCTCGCTCGGCGTCGCGCCGGACGGTCGTATCTGGGTCGTGAATGCGGGCGCGTCGACGATCAGCATTCTAAACTCCTCGACCTTCGCCCTCGCGGCCACCGTCACGCTTCCGCGCGCTTCGCGGCCATTCGGCCTGGCCTTCGATCCCGATGGCACTGACGCGTGGGTCGCGTGTGAGGAGGGTGGACAACTGCTCCGGCTCAATCCCGCCAACGGCGCGCAGATCGCGAGCATCGCGCTCGGCGCCAACATTCGCCACGTCTCCGTGAGCGCCGATAGCACCCGCGTCTTCGTCTCGCGCTTCGTCACGCCACCGCTGCCCGGCGAAGCCACGGCCAGCCCACAGACAGAAATCTCCGGCGTGAAGTATGGTGGCGAGATCATCGTCGTGAACGCGACCCTCGCGAGCATCGATCGCACCGTCATCCTCCAGCATAGCGAAGAGCCCGACACCGCGGTCTCGGGTCGCGGCATCCCGAACTATGTCGGCGGCGTCGCGATCTCCCCCGACGGGCTCTCTGCGTGGGTGCCTTCCAAGCAGGACAACATCAAGCGCGGAACTCTGCGTAACGGCCAACCGCTGACGCACGACCTCGCGGTGCGGAGCGTAGTTTCGCGGCTCGCCTTGAACACCGGCGTTCCAGCGACCGACGTGCTCACCGATCGTCTCGATCTGGACAACGCTGGCGTCCCGAGCGCGTCGGCCTTCGACACGCGCGGCATCTACCTCTTCACTGCTCTGGAAGGCAGCCGCACGGTCTCCGTCTCAGATGCCTGGTCGGGCAATGAACTAATCCGCTTCCCCGCTGGCCGAGCACCGCAGGGCCTCGCCTTCTCACCCGACAGCCGCACCCTCTACGTGCACAACTTCATGGATCGCACGATCACCGTGCACAATGTCGGTCCGATCATCGACGGCACGGAAGTAGAACCACCGATTGCAGCCACGCTGAACTGCGTCACGACCGATCTGCTCAGCGCGACGGTGCTGAAGGGAAAACAATTCTTCTACGACGCGAAGGACGAGCGCCTGGCGCTGCAGGAATACCTCTCGTGCGCCTCGTGCCACAACGATGGCGGGCAGGATGGCCGCGTGTGGGACTTCACCCAGTTTGGGGAAGGTCTGCGCAACACGATCATCCTTCGCGGCCACGGTGGAACGGCGCACGGGCCGCTGCATTGGACGGGCAATTTTGACGAGGTGCAGGACTTTGAAGGTCAAATCCGTAACTTCGCCGGCGGGCTGGGACTGATGGCCGACACGGATTTCCACGCCGGCACGCGCGATCAGCCGCTCGGCACCACCAAGGCCGGCGTCAGCGCCGACCTCGACGCGCTCGCCGCTTATGTTGCTTCCCTGGCGCAGTCGGGGAGCAGCCCGCTCCGCAATGCCGACGGCAGCCTCACCGCCGCAGCCGTCGCGGGCGAGCAGGTCTTCCGTCAGGCGAATTGCGCGAGTTGCCACACCGGCACGCGTTTCACGGAAAGCGCACTCGGCGTCTTCCGAAACATCGGCACGCTCAAGCCCTCGAGTGGCCAGCGTCTCGGCGCAGCGCTGACCGGCCTCGACACTCCGACGCTCCGCGGCGTCTGGAATACCGCACCTTATCTCCACGACGGCTCCGCCGGAACGATCAGCGACGCGATCGCATCCCACGTCGGTGTGAACCTGAACGCGACCAATCTCGCGAACCTCGCAGCCTACGTTCGCCAGATCGACGACGCAGTCACGACCGCGCCGATCGATAACTCCGCGCCGTCCGCGATCCTCGCCACCGCGAGTGGCAGCGTGTCCGGCCCTTTCAACGTGACCGTTACTTTCAGCGAAGCGGTCACCGGGCTCATCGCGGGCGATTTCGTCGTGACGAATGCCACCGCCACAAACCTCACTGGCAGCGGCGCGACGTATGGGTTCACGATCACGCCAGGCATCGCGGGTAACGTCACCGTCAATTTGCCCATCAACCAATGCGTCGATGCCTCGGGCAATGGCAACACCGCCTCGAACTCGCTGAGCGTCAGCTACGCCCCACCCCAGACTGGCGTGAACGGGCTCACCGGCGAGTATTACGCGGGGATAAACTTCGAGACATTCGTCTTCTCGCGCGTCGATCCCACGGTGAATTTCGCCTGGGCATTCGGGGAAGGTCCGAGGCCGGGGATGTCGCGCGACTTTTTCTCCGCGCGCTGGACGGGCCAGGCGATCCCGCAGAATACCGAGACTTACACCTTCATCGTCTCGGCGGACGACGGCGTGCGGCTCTGGCTGAACGATGTGCTCGTCGTCGATCACTGGCACGATCAGGGTACCACGAGCTATTCGGCGACCATCGCCGCCACCGCCGGGGTGCCGATCGAAATCCGCATCGACTACTACAACCGGCAATGGGGCGCCGTCGCCCGTCTCGAATGGCAGAGCGCCAGCCAGCCGCGCCAGGTCATTCCCTCGACGCGCCTCGCCACCGGCGATTCGCGGCCCACCGTCACTCTTTCCACGGGCAACAGCGCCGTCTCCGGCTCGTTCCCGGTGGCCGTGGCCTTCAACGAAAACGTCACCGGCTTGAGCACCGGTGACTTTGCCATCGTGAATGGCAGCGCCACCGGCCTCACCGGCAGCGGCGCAGCTTACACCCTCACCGTGGCACCCATCGCTCCGGGCGCGGTCTCGGTAAATCTCCCATCCAACTCCTGCATCAACAGCGCCGGCCAGTCGAATGTCGCCTCGAACTCCATCGCCGTGACCTATACCCCGCCCGTCGGTGCGGTCATCAACGGCCTCTCCGGAGACTATTACTCGGGCCGTAACTTCGAACGCCTGGTAACGACGCGGGTGGACCCGACGGTCAACTTCTCCTGGGCTTACAATGAAGGACCCACGCCCGGGATCGGGCACGATCTCTTCTCCGTCCGCTGGACGGGCCAGGTGCTCCCTCCGACCACCGAGACTCGCACCTTCATCGTCACCGCCGACGACGGCGTGCGGATGTGGCTGAACAACCAGCTCGTGGTCGATCAGTGGCACGATCAGGGCACCACGAGTTACTCTGTGCCGCTCGCCGTGACCGCTGGAGTGCCGGTGGATATCCGCATCGACTACTACCAGAATCTATGGGGCGCCGTGGCGCGGCTCGAGTGGCAGAGCGCCAGCCAGACGCGCCAGATCATTCCGCGTGAGCGGCTCAACACCGGCTCCGGCGGGCCGGTGCCGGTGCTCGCGACCGCCAGCGCCAGCGTGAATGGTCCCTTCGACGTTTCCGTAACCTTTGGTGAAAGTGTCACCGGTCTCGCCCTCGGGGATTTCATTGTGGCCAACGGCACCGCCACCGCGCTCACGGGCAGCGGCGCGGCATATACCCTCAGCGTCGCTCCCGCCGCGAATGGCGAGGTCACCGTGAACCTACCGGCCGGCTCGTGCGTCAATTCGCAGACCCAACCCAACACCGCCGGCAACACGCTCAGCGTCACTTACACGCCGCTCCCCGGGGCAACCCTCGCCGGTCTGACGGGAGCCTATTACTCGGGCATGAATTTCGAGACCCTCGTCGTCAACCGCGTCGATGAGACGGTGAATTTCGCCTGGGCTTTCGATGAAGGCCCCACGCCGGCTATGTCGCACAATCTCTTCTCCGCGCGCTGGACGGGCAAAGTAACGCCGCAATACAGCGAGACGTACACTTTCATCGTCAGCGCGGACGACGGAGTGCGGTTCTGGCTGAACAATCAGCTCGTCGTCGATCAGTGGCACGAGCAGGGCACCACGAGTTATCCGGTGACCTTTGTCGCCACCGCCGGGGTGCCGATCGACATCCGCATCGACTACTTCCAAAACCTCTGGGGCGCCGTCTGCCGGCTGGAGTGGCAGAGCGCCAGCCGGACGCGCCAGGTCATCCCCCGCGATCGCCTCAGCACGACCGCGCCGCCGCCTTCACCACCGGAAGCACCGAATTTCGCCGCAGCCCGCCTGCGCACGTCGCCATCGGCGACTTCCACCACGGCGGCGCCTCCGGCGGCAGCGGCGAGTTCCCCGTCTGGCACGACGGTGACGAACCGGAATGCCGTGCGCCGCGGCTCGCAGACCAAACCCACTGGGTTCCCGCCGTCCGAGATCTTCGGCGTTTCTCGCGGGCTCCGAGCGGAATACTACTCCGGTGGAAACTTCGAAACTCTCGTGACCTCGCGCACCGACGAGCAGGTTGCCTTCTCCTGGCCGGGCACCGCAGCTCCGCTCCCGGGCCTGCCTCCGACCGGCTACTCGGTCCGTTGGACGGGACGCATCCGACCCCTGCTCACCGAGAACTACACCTTCTTCATCAAGACCGATGAAGGCGTGCGTCTCTGGATTAACGACCAGCTCGTGGTGGATCGCTGGGCTTCCGCCCTTCAGCTCGAAACTGAGGCACCGGGCATTCCGGTGTTCCTGCGCGCCGGACAGTTCTACGACCTCCGCCTCGAATTCCAAAACACGGCCCAAGACGGCGACATTGAACTGAAGTGGCAGAGCGCGACTCAGCCCCGCGAGAGCGTGCCGGCGACGCGACTCTTCCAGCCGCTCGGCTCGGCGCAGTAGCGCAACGCGTCGCCGCGAGCCGGGCCTACCCAGTCGAGTCGCGCATGATCTGCCCGATGGGATCGGTCCCTTCGACGCACGGCGCGAGCCTTCCCCCACGCTCCGCGACGTGCTCCACGAGCGGCGGCTCCTCACCGAGGAAACGCGCGGCGCTCGCGGCAAAGCGTGCGCTGTCTCCGCTGGAGAGAATGCGCAGCCGCCCTGAGCCGTCCGGAGCGAGCGCAGGGTGCCGGTCGCGCCATGCGGCAAAACGCCGCGCCACGTGAGGTGCGGGATTGAGCACGTTCACCCCGGGCGGCGCGAGTTCACGAAATGCGCGCTCCAGCAGCGGATAGTGGGTGCAGCCGAGGACGAGGGTGTCGATGTCTGTGAACGCTGCGAGGTACCGCTGCACGGCGAGCCGGGCGATTTCCGTGTCCTCCCACGCCTCCTCCACCAGCGGGGCCAGGAGCGGCGCGGCGACTTCGCTCACGGTCACGGTGGGGGCGAGCTTGTGAACCTCGGTGCGAAAAGTGTGGGACGCCACCGTCCGGGCGGTGCCGAGAAACCCGATATGCCCGCGCGTCTGTGAGACGGCCACTTCCGCCGCCGGAATGGTGACCCCGAGCACGCGACGCTCTGCGGAGGCATAGCGGTGTTGGAGATGACGGAGCGCGACGCAAGAGACCGTGTGACAGGCGACGATGATCGCGCGGCAGCCTTCGCCAAGCAGTCGTTCGACACATTGCTCTGCAAAATCGAGCACCGTATCGACATCGCGCCCGCCATAAGGCGCCCGACCCGAATCGCCGAGATACACATAGTCGAGCGTCGGCAGTGTCTGGCGCAGTTCGCGGAGGACCGTCAACCCGCCAAAGCCACTGTCGTAAACGCCCACTGGCGCACCCGGCGCCATCCGTCAGTTTGCCGCGGGGGTCTTCTCACCGGCCTCTTCCGGGGCGGGCTCCGCAGGCACCTGGTTTCCAGAGATCTCCACCCGCGGACCCTTCGCGGAAGCCTTGCCGTTGGCCGAGGCAACCACACTGTTGTTCGTTCCGACCGCACGACGGTAGTTGCCGATCGCCTGCACGATGCAAGTCGCCATCTGCTGCCGGTAGGCCGGCGTCGCGACCCACTTCGCATCGAACGTATTGCTCAGGAACCCACCCTCGATCAGCACGCCAGGGATCTTGATATCCCGGATGACGACGAAGCGCGCGCGCTTGATGCCGCGGTCATACATGCGCGAACGGGCTACCAGCGAAGCATGCATCGCCGTCGCGAGGGCCATGTTCTGCGGGTCGCAAACGTTGCCATTACATTCTGCGAGGTCCGACACGCGGGGGCCGTCGGCCATCATCGAAGGCACACCGCGAGGGGCCAGGGTGAAAGTCTCGAGCCCGGTGCCAGCACCGCCTGAGTTGAAATGGACGCTGATAAAGAGCGCGTTCGGATGTTGGTTCGCGATCGCCACCCGGTCGTAGAGCGAAACGTATTCGTCGCCGGCCCGGGTAAGCACCACTTTGTATCCACTTTGCAGGAGCAGCAGCCTCGTGCGCTGGACGACATCGAGCGTGAACTGTTTCTCGTGGCCATAGGGCGAATACGCGCCGTTCTCATGGCCGCCGTGACCCGCATCGAGGACGATCGTATTAATCACCTCCGCGCCCTTGATCTTGCTGGGCCGGAGCACCGGCTCGATCACTTTCGCGAGATCCATGCGCGAGATCCCGAGCTTTCCATCCACTTCTGCCACCGGGTAGCTGAGATTGAATTTGAGGCCATTGATGAAGAACTCGACCGACCCCGCGGAGCCACGGAGGCTGCGGTTCCCGATCTTCATCGTGAGTTCGTTGTTCACCCGGCGCACATCGGTCAGGCCGTAAAACTCCGCGACGTTATTCAGAGTCACATAGTCGCGCCCTTCGACCTTCATCAACGTCCACTCCCCCGCCGCAAAAACGCGGGCGACGGTGAGGAAGCTAAAGATCAGGAGGGCAACCGGACGCATGGAAGTCGGAGGGTAGATTGGTCGAACGACTTGGCAAATGGTCATTTGAGAGATTGAGCGGTTGAGAAATCGCTCTTGGATGGCCCTTGGGCAGGGAACGCGAAAGCTGGGAGTCGATCGGAACGCACTTATGGTATTTCTATCGCATTTCAGGGATCAAGGCAAGCGTCCTCCGCCGCGGACTCTGAGCGCGACAGCACTTGCTACCGCCGTGCCTCCGCAGTATCAGACTTCATCCCCGTTTTGGCGTCGCGGTCTCGCATGAAATTCTCCCCTTCTCTGCTGCGCGCGGTCGCGCACTTCGTTTCGCTTTTTTGTTCGGCCGCTGCCTTCGCCGTCCAGCCTCCGACGCGTCCGCAGCTGCCCAACTTCGACTTCCGCACCGCCGGCCCGCCGCCACCGGCCGCTCCCGATCCGGCTCGCGAAGCCGCGGCGGCAGAGCTCCGGCGCAGGGTCCCAGGGGTGCGCATCGAGCGACCGGCTTCTGGGATCGGCCAAAAAACAGTCGGCTCGACGCGCGGGTTTCTCTCCGGCCGCCCTGGGGAAGGTGGGGTGGTGCCGCCGCCGATCGCGCGCGGTTTCGCAGCGAATGATCCTCACCGCGAGGTGAAGGCTTTCGTTGAGGAAAATCGGACCTTCTTCGGGCACGGCGCGGACGCGGTCGCCGCGGCGCCTACCACCCGCGACAGCACGCACGGCAGGCTGCGCACCACGGTCTGGCAACAGGAGCTCGACGGCATCCCCATCTTCGAGGCCGTACTGCAGGCCAGTCGCACCGTCGATGGCGAGCTCGTTAAGATCTCGAGTGCCTTCGTGCCTGATCCCGCGAAGGCCGCGCCGAAACGGCTCGCGCAACTCGCCGCACCAAAGGTGAGCGCCGCCCAGTCCATCGCCCTCGCGGCGGCCGATCTCGGCGACACCATTTCTTCGACAAATGTGGTGCCCAGCGCTCCACCGTCAGGAAGCATCAAACGCCAGCGTTTTCGCGCCCCGAAGCTCCTCGACGTGAGCGCCGAGCACGTGTGGCTGCCGCTCGACGAGCAGACACTGCGACTCTGCTGGCAGGTGGCGCTGGTCAGCAAGGCGCGAGGCGAAATGTTCAAGGTCCTGGTCGATGCGGAGTCCGGCGCCGTGCTGATCCGGCATGGGCTCACGAACTACATTTCGAACGCCAGCTACCGCGTTTACACCAGCGATAGTCCATCGCCATTTTCACCCGGGCATCCGACGCCGCTGACCGCGCAGCCATCGACCGTCGCGCGAACGCTCGTCGTCACGCCCGCGCTCGACCCAGTCGCGTCGCCAAACGGCTGGATCGACGACGGCGTCAATGAGACCCGCGGCAACAATGTCGATGCCCACCTCGACCTCGACGCCAACGACGCCGCCGACACTCCGCGACCGCAGGGCATCAGTCGCGTCTTCGATTTTCCCCTCGATCTTTCGCAGCCGCCGAGCACTTACCGCAACGCTTCAGTCACGCAGCTCTTCTACGTTTGCAACTGGGTCCACGACAAACTCTACGCTCTCGGCTTCACCGAGGCAGCCGGCAACTTCCAGAACGACAACTTTGGCCGCGGAGGTTTCGGCAACGACGCTGTGCAGGCCGATGCGCAGGACGGTGAAGGCACAAACAACGCGAATTTCGGCACGCCGCCCGACGGCTCCGCGCCGCGCATGCAGATGTTCGTTTTCGATGGGCCTACGCCGGATCGCGACGGCTCCTTTGATGTCGAGATCGTGATCCACGAATATTGCCACGGCCTCAGCAATCGACTGGTCGGCGGCGGCGTGGGAATCAGCGCCCTTCAGCCCGGGGGCATGGGCGAAGGCTGGAGCGATTTCTACGGGCTCGCGCTGCTCGGCGAAGCGGGCGACGACGTGAATGCCACGTACGCCGCCGGCGGTTACGCGACTTACCAATTCGCGGGACTTACGACCAATTACTACTCCGGCATCCGGCGCTACCCATACAGCACCGACCTGAGCAAGAACCCCCTCACCTTCCGCGACATTGATCCCGGCCAGGCCAGCACCCACCCAGGCATCCCGCGCAGCCCAGTGATCGGCAACAGCGCCAACGAAGTGCACAACATGGGCGAAGTCTGGTGCGTGACCTTGTGGGAAGCGCGCGCGAATCTGATCACTAAGCACGGCTTCGCGGCGGGCAACCAACTTATCCTTCAGTTGGTGACCGACGGGATGAAGCTCTCCCCGGCGAATCCAAATTTCCTCCAGGCGCGCGACGCCATCCTGCAAGCCGACCTCGTGCTCACCGGGGCCGCGAATCACCCGGAACTCTGGGCCGCCTTTGCCAAGCGCGGCATGGGTGCGAACGCCACCTCACCCGGCAGCAGCACCACCTCCGGCGTGGTGGAAAGTTACGACCTGCCCGACGATCTGAGCATCTCGCCGAATGCGCGGATCACGACGCGCGGCCCCGTCGGCGGCCCATTCGTGCCCGGCGAGCAAAGTTTCACCCTCGCGAATTCCGATGACACCAACGCGCTCACGTGGACGGCCAATAGCGACCGGCCCTGGCTCACACTTTCCAGCCTCGGCGGAAATCTTGGCGCCAGCAGCACGACGAGCGTCTCCGCCACGCTAAACTCCGCGGCGAACGCACTTCCCGCCGGCGTTCACAACGCCACGATCACCTTCACAAACACCGACAGCAGCTCCGTGCAAACGCGCAACGTGCGGCTGCTCGCTGGAGTTCCGGATTACTTCACCGAGGTCTTCGATACGACGCCGAACGACACCGATTTCCAAAGCTGGCTCTTCACGCCGGACGATTCGCCGAGTTTCTACCGTGTGCTCCGGACGACCGGTGTCACGGCGTTCCCGACCGATCCGGCCGGCGGCACGACTGTGACCCTCACGGACGATGCCTCCACCCAGGTCACTCTCACGGGAGGCGCACAGGCCAGCCTCTACGGGGCGAGCTACGGGAGCTTCTTCATCAGCAGCAATGGCTACGTGACCTTTGGATCCGGCGACATTGCTTACGACGAATCTGCGGCGGCGCACTTCTCGCGTCCGCGCATCGCGGCGCTCTACGACGATCTGCTCCCGCCGAAT
>JANPIS010000292.1:0-12960 GCA_031425095.1 Chthoniobacteraceae bacterium | reverse complement strand
GGCTTGCGGCGCAGGATCTTGCCCGTCGCGGTGATTTTCAACCGCTTGGAAGCGGACTTTTTCGTCTTGCGACGTGCGATGGATCGAGGCATGGGGCGGGCAAAGTAGCGGGGCAACCCCGGTTGGCAATCACATTTTTCCATTCCGGCCGGATCGCTAGTCAGAGTGGAAAATCGGGGCCTCCGGCACCGATAAACCGACACATGCCATTGAACACAACGCTGCTTCGTGCTGAGTAGTCGCCTCCCTTATGCGCCGCCTCCCGCTCCTCGCTGCCGCCCTCGCCCTTTCCATCCCGTGCTGGTCGGCCGCGCAGGAGGGAAAACCCGCCGAACCCGAGAAAAAGCCTGAGGCAAAGAAGGACGAGAAGCCCAAGGAGGAAAAGCCGAAGGAAAAAAGCGGCCACGCGATGATCGGCGGCGCCGACGTGAAATACCTCGCGCAGACCGGCACCCTGCCGGTGTTGAAGGACGACGGCAGCCCGCGAGCGAGCGTCTTCTATATCTACTACGCCGCGACCGGTGAGGACGGGGAGCGGCTGGCGGAAAAGGATCCGGGGTCGCGACCGATCACCTTTTTCTTCAATGGCGGACCCGGCGCGGCCGCCGTCTGGCTGCATCTCGGCGGGCTTGGACCGCGGAAGGTGCAGATGCCAGCGGACGGTCTTTCGCTGCCGCCCGGCGCACGGATTTCAGACAATCCGCACTCGATCCTCGACGTGAGCGATCTCGTCTTCGTCGATCCGGTGGCGACCGGTTTGAGCCGTGCGGCGAAGGGTGAGAAGCCCGAGCAGTTTTTCGGCGTCGATGAAGACATCGAAGCCTGCGGGGAGTTCGTGCGTCTCTTCACCACTCGCGAGCAGCGCTGGCTGTCGCCGAAGCATCTCTGCGGTGAAAGCTACGGTGTGATGCGCGTCGGCGGCCTCGTGGAGTATCTCCAGGAACGCCATGGGATGTACTTCGACGGCCTGATGCTCATGTCCGGCCTGCTGAACTTCCAAACCCTCGGCGCTTCGCTCGGCAATGACCTTCCTTACGTCGTCTTCCTTTCCAGCTTCACCGCTACGGCCCACTACCACGGCAAACTTGCACCCGAACTGCAGGCGGACCTCGACCGCGCCTCTGCCGAGTCACGCGCCTTCGCCTTTGGTGAGTACGCCACGGCACTCCTGCAGGGCGCGGCACTGCCGGCGGCAGAGCGGCGGAGAATTGCGGAAAAAGTTGCACGCTTCACCGGACTCGCCGTCGAGCAGATCGAAGATCACAACCTGCGGATCGACCCGTCGTTCTTCCGCGAGATGCTCCTGCGGAAGGAAGGAAAGATCCTGGGCCGCTTCGACGCGCGCGTGACCGCCGAAGACGGCGATCGCTCCGCGCAGGAGCCGGAGTTCGATCCTTCGTTCAGCAACATCGTCGGCCCGTTCTCGGCTTCCGTGAACGCCTACCTCCGCGCCGAACTCGGCTTCGAAAGCGACCTGCCGTACAAGGTTCTTGCGCCGGTAAAGTGGCGTTGGGAGGCCTTCGCCGGACGCTACGCCAGCGTCGAACCTCGCCTCGCCGGAGCGCTGAAGACCAATCCGCGCCTCCGCGTCATCGTGCTCACCGGCCTCCGCGATCTGGCCGTGCCGGAGGATTCCATGCGCTTCAGCATCGATCACCTTGCGCTTCCCGAGAGTATCCGGGCCAACGTGACCTGGGCGCGCTACGAGAGTGGTCACATGATGTATCTCTTCGACAAGGACGCCGAGAAGCTGCGGAAAGATCTGGTGGCCTTTATCCAGGGCGGAAAGTAAGGCGGTTTCGTGCCTCGAAAGAGCTCCAGAAAACCGTTCAACGGGCGATGGCCCGGATCCGGCTTAAAGCGAGGGACACCGCGCGTTGCTTTGAAACCCAACTTCCCTCCCGATTCCGAGGCCAAGCTGCCGGCAGCGCTGTCCTCGAAGACCGCCCTGCTGGGAGCAGAACTCGCCCATATTGCCAGCGAGCGCGGTGCGCTGGGCGGAGATCGCCGGTTTTTCCGCGCGCTCATCGACGCCATTCCGGATCCGATCTTCGTGAAAGACTGCGAGGGACGCTACCTGCTCGTCAACACCGCCAACCAGGACACGCTCCACGCCGACGACGGGGACTGCACGGGACGCACGGTCTTTGACTTTCCGCGGCTGCGTGAAAATGCGGAACGTTACTTTGCGGACGACATGGCGGTGGTGCAGACCGGCCGCGCCGTGGTCGATCGCGAGGAGCCCATCCAATTCTCCGATGGCCGCCGCGGCTGGTTGCTGACCAACAAGTATCCGATGCGCGACGAGAACGGGCGCATCATCGGACTGGTCGGCATCGCGCGCGATATCACCGATGCGAAGCGCGCGAGTCGTGAACTCGCCGAGACCCGCCAGCGGCTCGCGGATCACGTCGAAAACTCTCCGCTCGCGATCATCGAATGGGGCGCGGATCTGCGCGTGCAACGCTGGACGGGACAGGCGGAGACGATGTTCGAGTGGAGCGCGGGCGAAGTGATGGGCCTGCATTTTACGGAGTTCCAGCTCGTGCATGGCGACGACTGCTCCCGCTTCGACGACGTGTGCCGCCGGCTTGTGGAAGGCCTCGAACACCGCAGCGTTTCCAACAGCCGAAACCTCACCAAAGCCGGACGCACGATCCATTGTACCTGGCAGAATTCCGTGCTCTACGATTCCGCGGGCCGCGTGGTCTCGCTCCTCTCGCTGGTGCAGGACATCACCGAACGCGTGCTCGCCGAAGAAGCGAGCCGCCGCGCCGACATCGAACGCCAGGCCCTGGAGCGCAAGTTGCAGGAATCGCAGAAACTCGAGAGCCTCGGCGTGCTCGCCGGCGGCATCGCCCACGACTTCAACAATCTCCTCACCGGCGTCCTAGGCAACGCGAGCCTCGCCCGCGCGCTGCTCCCGTCCGACTCGCACATCGCGGTGCATCTCGAAGAGATCGAGACCGCCGCCTCGCGTGCGGCCGATCTCTGCAAGCAGATGCTCGCGTATTCAGGCAAGGGACGCTTCGTCGTGAAGCAGCTGGATGTGAATTCCCTGGTGGAAGAGACGGCGCAGCTCTTGAAGGTGTCGATCAGCAAGAAGGCGGTGCTGCAGTTTGAACTCGCGACTTCGCCGCCGGCGATCATCGGCGACCCGACGCAGATCCGGCAGGTGATCATGAATCTGGTCATCAATGCCTCGGAGGCGATCGGCGATACGAGCGGCTCCATCACCCTGCGCACCGGCGTCCTGCGCGCGGACAAGGCCTACCTCCAGAATACGACGCTGGCCCAAGAGCCACTGCCCGGCGACTACGCGTTCATCGAAGTGGTCGATACCGGCAGCGGGATGTCTCCCGAGGTGCAGTCGAAAATTTTTGAGCCGTTTTTCACCACTAAATTCACCGGGCGCGGATTGGGCCTCGCCGCCGTCCTCGGGATCGTGCGCGGACACCAGGGAACGCTCAAAGTTTCCAGCAAGGAAGCCCACGGCACGACCTTCCGCGTGCTCTTCCCCTGTGCCGACGGCGCCGCGGAGGTCCTGCAGGGTTCCCCTCACTCGGGGACGGAGTGGCGTGGGGAAGGCACGGTGCTCATCGTGGACGACGAAGAGACGGTGCGCACCAGCACTGCACGAATGCTGGAACACGTCGGGTATCAAACGCTGCTCGCGGAAAATGGACTCGTCGGCGTGAAAATGTTTTGCGAACACGCCGATTCGATCGCTCTGGTGCTCCTTGATCTCACCATGCCGCAAATGGACGGATCGGAGACCTTCCGCGAGATTACCGCGATCAAACCGGAAGCGCGGGTGCTGCTCATGAGCGGCTACAATGAACAGGATGCGATCGCCCGCTTCACTGGCGAAGGGCTGACGGGATTCATCCAAAAGCCGTTCACGCTTCGCGCCCTGCGGGAACATCTGCAGGGCGGCATCGCCTGAGCGGTCCGCACTTGAGCCGCGGAGCGCGGCCTGCGCAGACTTCCCGCTCCATGCACTCCCTCCTCTCTCTCACGCTCCTTGCTGCGCTCACGGCCATCGTCTCCGCAGCAGATCTCACCTTCTACCTCGGCACCTACACTCGCGGCGACAAGAGCAAGGGCATCTACGTCGGCAAGCTGGACTCGGCGACGGGCAAGCTCGGCCCACTCGAACTCGCCGCCGAGGCGAACAACCCGAGCTTCGTCGCGCTCTCGCCGGATGCGAAATTCCTCTACGCGGTATCGGAAGATGGCGGCGGTGGAGTGGCGGCGTTCGCAGTCGGGAAGGATGGCAAGCTGACGAAGCTGAACTCGCAATCCACGGGCGGAGCGGGGACCTGCCACGTGTGGGTCGATGCGACCGGTCGCAATGTCTTCGCGGCGAATTACAGCGGCGGCAGCTTTGCGGCGTTCCAGACGAAGCCCGACGGCTCGCTTGGCGAGCGCACGGCCTTCATCCAACTCGAGGGCTCGGGCCCGAATCCCAAGCGCCAGGCGAAGAGCTACGGCCACGCGATCTACACCGACGCCGCGAACAAATTCGTGTACGGGTGCGACCTCGGCAGTGATCAGGTGTGGATCTACCGCCTCGACGCAGCGAAAGGCACACTGACTCCGACGAATCCACCGTCCGGGAAAGTTCCGCCCGGAGGCGGCCCACGCCATCTCGCGATTCATCCGAGCGGACGCTTCGCCTACACGAACAACGAAATGGGCATGAGCGTGACCGCGTTTACCCGTGATGGCGCCACCGGCGCACTGACGACACTTGAGACCGTCTCGACGCTGCCGCCAAACACACCGACCGAAGGGCTCTCCACCGCAGAGATTTTCTGCCACCCCACGGGCAAATGGCTGTACGTCTCGAACCGCACCCACGACACCATCGCCGTCTTCGCGATCGCAGCGGATGGAAAGCTGACGTTCCTCGAGGCGGCCCCTGCTCTCGTGAAAGTGCCGCGCGGTTTCGCCATCGATCCGAGCGGACGCTGGCTCATCGCCGGCGGGCAGAACGATCACCGCATCGCCGTCCTTGCGATCGATCCAAAAACGGGACGACTCCGCGCCACCGATCAGACTGCGGAAGTCGGTGCGCCGGTGTGCGTCCTCTTCAAGCCGTAGTGCATCGCGAAACGCGAAGCGCGCGCCCGTGGAGATTTATGACGAACGCCGCCGCTCGCATGGTCGCTTTCCGCGAGCAAGTTGCACCTGCGTCCATTGACAAAGCCATTGGTGATTTCGATACTCCCCGCAACATGAGCCTCGACTTGAATGATCTGCTCCGGGATTGGCCCCATGAACCGGGCAAGCTCAAGGTTCGAAAGATCCTCGGCACCGACGGCAAAGAAAAGATTCAGCTCCGGATCGATCTCGGACTCATCCAGATGGAGACCTCGGGTCGCCCCGACGGGCAGCGACCGCACAATTGCGAGAGCCTGTTTGACTGGCACATGGGTCGCGCGCGCCGCACCGAAAAGCAGGGCGAGCCGTACGCGCTTTCCGCCGAAGACGTCGGCGACGTGCAACACGAGAGCATCCAGTACTACCACCGCTACATCTCGCTGTTTCAGCTCGGCGATTTCGCAGGGGTGATGCGCGACACGCAGCGCAATCTCGACCTCTTTGAGTTTGTCTCCGGGCATGCGCCTTCGGAACTCTCCGAGATGCTCGATCAGCACACGCCGTATGTGCTGATGATGAACACGCGCGCGAAGGCTTCGATCGAGATCGAGCGCGAGGAGTTTGCCGGCGCGGTGCGCGTGATCGAGCGCGGCATGGCAAAGATCCGCGTTTTTTACGACAAGAACGGCGGCCCGGAGGCCGCGGACGCAAGCCCCGAAATGCTCTTCCTCTCCGAGTGGCTCGAAGAAGTGCGGCGCAAGCAGCCGCTCTCCCGGCTGGAGAAAATGCGGCGCGAGATGGAGAAGGCGATCGAGACCGAGGAATACGAACGCGCTGCGCAATTGCGGGACGCATTGCGTGCGATGACGACGCGCAAATCGTGAGCGTCGTCACGCGGGGGCGAGCAGCGAAAGCGAAGGCCGCAGCTCAGGAAATTCACGGCGCGATTCCCGTAGCGCACCTCCGCGCCACCTTTTTCGACTTTCTCTCTGCGCTGGTCGCTCTTCTCTTCGCTGGCTGCGGCAACAACCCGAATCCCGAGCCACTCCAGAAAACGCGTGCCGATGGTTCGCCATGGCTGGTGCGCTACGCCGGCCTGAGCGAGGACCCGCGCTCCTTCGATCCGCAGTTCATGTACGATCAGATGAGCCGGCGGGTGCTCGAAGCGGTGTACGACACACTGCTCGAGTACCATCCGATGAAGACGGATCCCTACGAGGTCCGCCCGGCGCTCCTCGCGGAGATGCCTCTCAAGGAGGTTTCGCCCGAGGGAAAGATCAGTTATCTCTGCCGCCTCAAGACCGTCGCGCGGTATCACGACGATCCGTGTTTTCCCGAGGGCAAGGGGCGGCAGGTCGTGGCGGGCGATGTGCATTACGCCTTCCAGCGACTCTGCGACCCGAAGGTGGAGTCCCCTTTCCTCTCGAATCTGGCGGAGTATATCACCGGACTGCAGGAAGCCCACGACGCAGCTGCGAAGGCCGATGGCGGCTTCGATTACTCAACGAAACTAAAGGGAATCGATGTCATCGACGCACAGACCTTTCGCATCCACCTCACCAAGCCCTATCCCCAGATCATCTATTGGCTGTCGATGCACTGCACGACGCCGGTCGCCCGTGAGGCAGTCGAATACTACGACGGAAAAGAACACGGCGGTGTGCTCCGCCCGGACTTCCACAAATTCTACGCCGTGGGCCACGGTCCCTACCGCATCCAGCAATACAAGCCACGCCAGCGCGTGCGGCTGGAGCGTGTGGAAGGTTATGCGACCACCACTTTCCCGAGCGATGGCTTCCCACCGGAGAAGGCAGCATGGCTCCATCAATTTGCCGACAAGCCGCTCCCGCTGACCGATGAAGTCCACTTTTCGATCATTCGCGAAAACATCCCGATTTTCATCCTGACCCGGCAGGGCTACCTCGACGGCATGGGTGTGAACAAGGACGCCTTCAATGCCATGATCACGCCCACTCGCGAACTCGCGCCGAAATACCGCGAACGGGGCATGTTCCTCGAAAAGGATGTCGAGCCGAGTACGTTTTGGATCAGCTTCAACATGGACGATCCCGTGCTCGGGAAGAACAAGAAGCTGCGGCAGGCGCTCTCGTGTGCTTCGGACGCCCAGACCTATTCAGATATCTTCTACAACTCGGTCGCGCCGGTGGCGCAGCAGCTGGTGCCGCCGGGCATCTTTGGGCACGACCACGATTGGCGGAATCCCTACGGCTATGACGTGGAGAAAGGGAGGCGTCTCATCGCCGAGGCGGGCTACCCCGACGGCCGCGATGCCAGTGGCCGGCAGCTCGAGCTCACCATGGATTGCGCCGCCGTGAGCAGCGACGACCGGCAGCGCGTCGAATTCGTCCAACGCAATTTCGAGCGACTGGGAATCAAGGTGAAGGTCATCGAAAACACCTTTGCGCATCTCCTGCGCAAGGAGGACACCGGCGATTTCCAGATGGCCGACGGCACCGGTTGGGGCGCCGACTATCCCGATCCCGAGAACTTCTTTTTCCTCCTCTACTCGAAGAATGTGCCTCCCGCCGGGAAGAACATTTCGCGCTTCAAGAACGCGGAGTTCGATCGACTCTTCGAACAGATGGCGACGATGGAGAATGGCCCGGAGCGACTCGAGATCGTGCGGAAAATGAATACGCTGGTCGCGGAGGAATGCCCGCAGATTCTCAACTTTCACAAAGCCTTCTACACCGCCGTGCAGCCTTGGGCGCCGCGCACGCACAACAATCTCATGCTCGAAGGCGGAGTGAAATATCTCACCATCGACCCGGAGAAGCGCGCGCAACTCCAGCGTGAGTGGAACCGGAAGCCGGTCTGGCCGCTCGCCTTGCTCGGAGTGATGGTCGCTGGCGCCATCGGCTACGCGGTGCGTTGGAATCGGAGGCTGAATGCTTAACTACATCCTCCGCCGCACGCTCTACGCCGTGCCGATCATCCTCGGGGTGATCATGCTCACCTTCCTCCTCTTCCGCGTGGTCCAGACGCCAGATTCCATCGCCACGCTCGTCCTCGGCCCGAAGGCGACACGGCAGGCGAAGGACGACTTCATCCAGCGCGAAGGTCTCGGCAAGCCAAAGCTCGTGCAGCTCGGCGACCATGTGCGAAAGCTCCTCACTTTCGATCTCGGCACGTCGTGGAAAACCGGACGCGACTTGAGTGAGACTTTCATCGAAGGCGCAAAGCCGTCGCTCATGATCACAGTGCCCGGATTTATCGCCGGACTGATCACCGCCGTGGGTCTCGCGCTCTACCAGGTCTTTGTGCGCAATTCGCTCCTCGATCGTGGCATGACGGTCGCCGCGGTGGCTCTGATGAGCATCCCGACGGTCGTCTATATCATCGTCCTGCAGGCCATCGGCGCACTTATGCTGAACTACTTCCCGGCGTCGGGCTTCGATTGGCGCGGCCTCGCCACGTTCAAATTCGTCGCACTGCCCATCCTCGTCATCGTGATCGTCAATCTCGGCTACGACGCACGACTCTATCGCGCCATCTTCATCGAGGAGATCAGCCAAGACTACGTCCGCACCGCACGAGCCAAAGGCGTATCGAGCTCCCGGGTCCTGACCGTGCATGTGCTCAAGAATGGCATGATCGCGCTCATCACCCTCACCGTCGCCCATCTGCCCGCGCTCATCATGGGTTCGCTGCTGATTGAGAATTTCTTTGGCATCCCCGGCCTTGGCAATGTGCTCGTGATGGCGATCCAAAGCGGTGACCTGCCCGTGGTCATGGCCAGCGTCTATCTCGGCTCCCTCCTCTACGTCGCGAGCCTCATCCTCACCGACATCGCCTACGCGCTGGCCGACCCGCGCATCCGACTCAGCTAGCGCCCCGAACGCTCCCCCCACGACATCATGAACCTTTCCAATCCCCAGCGTTTGCTGAAACTGGCCACAAGCCTCGTCCGTCAGCCGCTATATGTTCCGGCCTACTGCCGATACCATCAATTCCGCGGCCAACTTCCCGTCGATGTCGGATTGCCCTGGTGGTCGTTCGCGGCGATCGAGGCGGTGAAAAAGTTCTGCTCCGGCGCGACTGATGCATTCGAATTCGGTTCGGGCGGCTCCACCGTTTTCCTTGCCGGGCTCTGCCGGCACGTCACGTCCGTGGAAGACGACCCTTCTTGGTGCGAACGCATGCGCCTGGAGATCGAACAGCGCAGCCTGCAAAACATCGACCTCCGCCTTTGCCCGTTCGACTTCCAAAGACCGATCGGATTCGAAGACTCCGACTACCTTCACGCCTTGACGGGGCAGACCTATGACGTGATCGTCGTCGACGGGCAGGACTGGACCTTCGACATGCGGCCGAAATGTTTCGAGCATGCGGAGAAGCAAATCCGAGACGGCGGCTTGATCGTGGTGGATGACTCGTGGCGATACCCGCAGTTGCGCACCCACCATCGCGCGCGGGCGGTGGAGACTCATGAAGGGGTGGGGCCGTGCCGCGTCGGCGTGACCAGCACCGACCTCTACTACTACTAGCCCGTCGCACCGCAGCATCCACCCATGGCGCAACTCTTCGAACACTGGCTCACGCAAGACCTGCTCGTCATCGGAGGCTTTGCGCTCCTCGGCTGGGCGCTCTGGAGCGGCTCGCACCATGAGCGCTGGCAGCGGGCGTGGCGGCGATTCCGAGCGGATCGCTCGGGCCTGCTCTCGCTCTGGATCGTCGGGCTCTATCTCTTCATCGGCGCGCTCGAGATCCTGCATTTCCCCGACGGCAAAGGCGGCACCCGCAGCGTGCTCGATCTCCTCGTCGGTGGCATCCCGCTCGAGAAAAGCTACAGCGCTCCACTGGCCTCCACGCTTCTCTCCGAAGCCAAACCCGAACCGCTCACCGGACGGCACCTCCTCGGCACCGACGCCCTCGGCAAGGATGTGCTCACCGAGACCCTCAAGGCTTGCAAGACCGCTCTCATCATCGGTGGCCTGACCAGCGTCATCTACATCCCGCTCGGCACCCTCTTCGGCATCCTCGCAGGCTACTTCCGTCGGCGCGTGGACGATGCCGTCCAGTATGTTTACAGCACCATCGCGTCGATCCCGACGATCCTGCTCCTCATCTCCATCATCCTCGTGCTCGGCAAGGGGCTCGGCACCATGTCCATTGCGCTGGGACTCACCGCCTGGGTCGGCCTCTGCCGGCTCATCCGCGGCGAGACCATGCGGCAGGCTGAGCAGCCCTACATCGCCGGCGCGCGTGCCTTAGGCCAGACCCACTGGAAAATCATCTCGCATCACCTTCTGCCCAATGTCCTGCACCTCGTCGTCATCAACTTCGTGCTCGGCTTCTCCAACATCGTCCTCGTCGAAGCCGTGCTCAGCTACCTGGGCGTCGGCACGCCAGTCGGCACGCCGAGCTGGGGCAATATGATCGACAGCGGCCGCTCGGAGCTGAGTCGCGACCCCTTCGTTTGGTGGAATCTGACCGCGGCGACCGCGGCACTCTTTGGCCTCGTGCTCGCGCTGAATCTCTTCGGCGACGCCCTCCGCCGCGCCTTCGACCCAAAGCGCGGCTGAGTTTCGGCGCGGGCCTGGCGATCCGGCATTGCGGCGGATTCAGCGCGTAAGCTGGCCTTCGAGGAAGCGCACTGCCTGACGGGTCTTCTCGTCACTCAGCGAGCGCTCCTTCACGAGCCGATGCGCGTGCAGCACCGTGCCGTGATCCCGGCCCCCGAAGGCGTCGCCGATTTCACTGAGCGAGAGCTTGGTGAGTTCGCGGGTGAGGAACATCGCGATCTGGCGCGGGAAGGCGATGTTTGCCGGACGCCGCTTGCTGGTCATGTCCGCGATGCGGATGTCGAAGTGCTCGGCCACGCGTTTCTGAATCTGATCCACATTGATCGACCGCCGCGCTTCCTCCTGCAGCAGATCTTTCAAGAGTTGTTCCATGCGATCGACGAGCGGGGTCTTGCCGCCGTGCAGCGACGCATAAGAGGCCACACGGGTGAGCGCTCCTTCGAGACGCCGGACATTCGTCCGAACGCGCTCCGCGATGAACTGAATGACTTCGTCCGGCAACCGCACCTCCATGGCCGCGGCTTTCTTTCGGAGAATGGCCACGCGTGTCTCCACATCGGGCGGCTGCAACTCCGCCGTGAGACCCCAGTCGAAGCGCGACACGAGCCGCTGCTCGAGGCCGTTGATCTCGGACGGCGGACGATCACTGGAGAGGACGATCTGCTTGTGGCCGTCGAAGAGTGTATTGAAGGTGTGGAAGAACTCCTCTTGCGAACGCTCCTTGCCGCCGAGGAACTGAATGTCATCGATGAGCAGCACGTCCGCCTGCCGGTAGCGTTTCCGGAACTTCATCAGTGTGCCGGTCTGAATCGCGTCGATGAACTCGTTCGTGAAGACCTCGCTGGAAATGTAGAGGACCTTGGACGGTTTGCGCTTCCCGGCAATATGTTGACCGATCGCCTGCATCAGGTGCGTCTTCCCGAGTCCGACGCCGCCGTAGATGAAGAGCGGGTTGTAGGCGCGGGCGGGCGCTTCACTCACGGCGAGACAGGCGGCGTGGGCGAACTGGTTGTTCGCACCAACGACGAAGGCCTCGAAGGTGTTCCGCGGGTTCATCGCCAGGACGCCATTGCGCGCTGCCGCTGGCGCCGAAAACTCGATAGCCGCCGGGGCTTCTGGGGGAGCATCGTCCAGACCGACCGCCGAGCCCCTTCGAGCCTCCGCAGCCTCATCCGCATGGACGAAATGCACGGACCGGGCTTCGCCGATCGCCAGCATGATCGCCGAACGAAGGATCGGCAGGTAGTTACTTTCGATCCAGAGTTGAAAGATGTTGTTTGGAACCCGCAGCGTCAGGCGTTGCGCGTCGAGTCCGATGAGTTCGATGTCCTTAAACCAGCGGGCATAGGCGTCCGCATTGAGTTCGGCCTTGAGGGCCGTGGCGATGTCGTTCCAAATATCAGGCAGGTTGTCTTGGCGGGATGAATTGTCCACAGTGGTTGAGCGAGGGCGGGCGGTGATTGACGGCCGCTGTTCAGCGGCCGCGAGCGATAAAAAAAATCCCCAAGAAATCGTGCGAAACGCAGATTCCGGTTTCAGCACATGTCTGCAACATGTTCCCTTTGAAAGTCTTGCATGAGTTACTCCTGTGGAACCCTGATTTAGCCTCCATCCCGGACTCGTTGCCACCCTTGGCCGAGGTGGTGGACGCCAGTTGCCGGCCGGGTTGGAAGTTTTTGGAGGTGTTCACAAGTTATTCACAGCAAGACTGGTCCGTCCCTGCCGCTGGGCTGGAGGCTATTTTTCGACTCATTTTCCGACAAGGAAATTTGCCGCACCTGCGCGACATTTATTTTCTGCGATCCGTCATTTTGGTTTGACGCTCCGATGAACTTTGCGAACTCGGGGTTGGCGCGCCGGAACTGCAAAATCTTCGCGAAAACGCTACAAACATTTTCCGAAATTTTGCCCGCTGCCGCACCTGCGAGGGAGCGTCGCGCTGGCGAGCGGAGGCGAAAAGTGTGCGTCAGCTTCCCGCCAGCGCGTCGCTCTGCTTCACAAATTCCTCCCCGCTCCAGTCGCTGTCCGCCGCGACCATCCGCTTTGTCCCGGCAGCCGCTTTCTCGGCCGCCTGCGCGGCTTTGCGAGAGGCCTGGCGCGTGACCAGATCCGCGTGCGTTGTGAAGTAGTCGAGCGACCTTCCCTTGAAGTCGGCGACCGTCGCAAATCCGTGCTTTTGCATGAAGGCGAGCAATTCGTCGCACATGAGTTTCACGTGTTCGTAGCCGAACTTCATGACGCCCGTGCAGACCTGCACGGTGTCACCCCCGAGCAGAATGAACTGCGCCGCATCCCCGCCAGTCTCGAC
>JANPIS010000291.1:0-2145 GCA_031425095.1 Chthoniobacteraceae bacterium | reverse complement strand
CGGATGCGCGCGTTGCTCAAGCGCCGTGATCTCGACACCGGTCCGATCGATGCGCGGGAACTCATCGACGATGTGGTGAGTCTCACGCGGGCGGACGCCTCCGCGCGGCAGGTGAAGCTGGAGGCGAACGTCATGTTCGATCTGCCGCTCGTGCGGGCCGACCGGGTGCATCTCCAGCAGGTGCTGCTTAATCTCGTCGTCAACGGAATGGACGCGCTCAACGGAGCCGCAGGCGAGCATCGCCGCGTGACCATGAGCGCGTGGCGCCAGGGCGCGCAGACGGTCGAGATCGCGGTGAGCGACACCGGTTCCGGCATCCCACCGGAAAAACTCGCGCACATCTTCGATCCCTTCTTCACCACCAAGCCCGATGGCGTGGGCATGGGTCTGGCAATCTCGCGCACCATCATCGAAGCCCACGGCGGCCGCCTCTGGGCGGAGAACAACGAGCGCGGCGGAGCGACGTTTCGCTTCACGCTGCCGGTGGAGGAAGGGCGTCCGCAATGAAATTGCCAAACGGATCGCGGGCCGATCTTGGAACAAAGATCGAGGACTATTCGCTGAATGCACTCCACCGCGAGGGCCGGCACATGGTGCGCGTCTTTGCGTCCGCTCTCGGGATCACGCTCGATCACGTGGACCTCTTGCGCCAAGCCGTGCTGGACGCGGCCGCGCACTCGAACGCCGCCGAATCGCGAGGAGACAATGGGTTTGGCGAAGTTTTCGTCCTGCGATTCCCGATGCAAACCGAAGTAGGGACCGCGCTCGTGTTAACCGCATGGATCATCCGTCACGACGAAGACTTTCCTCGATTGACGACATGCTATATCCTCTAAGGCCGTGAAATCCGAAATCCAAATGCACAGCCTCGTCGCATTGCTCGATGACTTGCCGGCGCGGCATTTTGCCACCGGTGCGCCGCTGGTGCTTCCGCGCGGGCAGATCGGCACCGTGGTGATGCTCTACGATGGGTCGGCTTTCGAAGTGGAGTTTGCCGACGCGCAAGGCCGCGCGTTTGCGATGCTCCCGGTTCCTGCCGAAAAGCTGATGCTGCTGCACGATGCGCCCGCCGTGGTTGCGGCGTGAGCACGACGACGCACAGCGCCACGGTTCACATCGTCGATGACGATGCTTCCTTTCTCACCGCCGCCTCGCGGCTGCTGTGGGCGAGCGGGTTCGCGGTGAAGACGTTTGCGTCGGCGGGCGACTTTCTCGCGCAGCGCGATGTGGAGGCAGCAGGCTGTGTGGTGACGGATTTGCAGATGCCGAAGATGAACGGACTCGATCTGCAAACGGCGCTGGCGCGCACGGGCAACCCGCTGCCGATTCTCTTCCTCAGCGGTCACGGCGACATCCCCTCGACCGTCCGCGCGATGCGCGATGGCGCGGAGGATTTTCTGGAAAAACGCACCTCGAAAGAAAAGCTGCTCGATGCGGTGAAACGCGCCCTGGCTCGCGATGCGCGTGAACGCGGGGAGCGCGAACGGCAGCGTGAAGTGCGCGCGCTTTTCGCCGCACTCAGCGAACGCGAACTCGAAGTGCTCGCGCATGTCGTGCAGGGCCGGCTCAACAAGCAAATCGCCGGCGATCTCGGCATCCACGAGCGCACGGTGAAGCTGCACCGCACCGCCATCACCACGAAGCTGGGTGCGCCGTCCGTCGCGGAACTCACGCGGCTGACGCAGGAGGCGGGAATCTTTCCGACGTCCGCGCCGACCTTCCCTAAAGGGCAGTAGCCGCGATTCGCCGCGATTCCCTACGGTGCTCATCCCTCCCGATGAGCAGCGCCACCCCTATCTACGTCGCCGTCGTCGATGACGACGAAAGCCTTTGCCGATCGCTCGGCCGGCTGCTGCGCGCGGCGGGCATTCAGCCGATCACGTATTCCTCGGCGGAGGCGTTCCTCGCTGACACGAAGCATCCGCAGTTCGACTGCCTCGTGCTCGACGTCCAGCTCGGCGGCATGTCCGGCATCGAGCTGGGCCGGCGGCTCTCGGCCGAAGTCGGTCACGCCCCTTTCATCTTCATCACCGCGCACGACGACGAAGAAGCCCGCGCGCAGGCCGAAGCCGCCGGGTGCGCCGCCTACTTCCGCAAGACCGCCCCCGGTGAGGAAGTGTTGAATGCCATCCGCCGGCTCGCCGC
>JANPIS010000290.1:0-2075 GCA_031425095.1 Chthoniobacteraceae bacterium | reverse complement strand
GTGTTTGCCACCGTCGAGTAACTGCCCGACCCCGTGACGTTGATGAGCGTGTATTGCCGCGGATCGGTCGCGCGCAACCGCGTGCCCGTCGTCGGCGAGTCGCCCACGCCTTTCAAGACGACGCCGCCCGCATTGATCGTGAGCGTGCTCGCGAGCTGGTATTCGCCGGCATTGAGAATGACCACGCCGCGCCAGCCATTCGCATCGGGCGTCATCACCTTCACGGTGTCGATCGCCGCCTGGATGAGCGCCGTATCATCGCCGGTGCCGGGACTGACATACACCCAGCGATTCTGCGGGATGAGCGCCGTGACATTTGGCAACGGCTCCGTGCCGCCACGATAGCCGCACTGCGAAAAATCCGCGATCCGCTGCCCGCGCTCATCGAGCTGATAAAGCAGATTCCCCGTCGCTGAAGGATACACCCACGCCCCATTCGGAGCCTGCGCCGAGCACGGCACCGCACTCCACGCAAAGCCGAGTGCGAAAAGGAAAAGTAAGTAGCGGCGGGGGAAGATCATAGGTCTTCGGGGAAAGCGGCAGGATCGCCGAGACGGGCGGTCTCGCGACCCAACACTTCCCAGCGTGCTCTCACGGCGTCCACGCCCGCACGGCAATTGCCTGCGCAGCCGCTCACGGTGTCGTCACCTTGAGCCGGGCGAAGCGCGCGAGGATGCCGGTGCCTGTCGGAATGGTGGCCTTCACCGTTTGCACGGTTCCGTTGTCGGTGAGGACCGCCTGCGTGACGCCGGTGGTGGACCAGGAGTTTGTGGCGAGCGCGTCGCTCCACTCGACGGTAAAGATTATGCCACCGCTGATCGCTGCTTTGCTGCGGGTGTAGGTGATCTCCACGGCGCTGGCGGCGCGGATGGCGGAGAGTGCGACGAGGGAGGTGGCGTTGGGATTTTGCGCAGTGGCGAATTCGAGGAGGTTTGCTTCTCCGTCTTTATTGGCGTCGAACGCGTCGGCGGAGGTGCCGGTGTTCGCGGTGGTGGCGAAGTTGGCAAAGCGCCATGTTTCGATGGCGGTGCCTGTGACGGTGAGGACAAAGGTGTCACTCGCGGTGAGCGCGCCGTCGCCGACGGTAACGGTGATGGTGGCGCTGCCGAGTTGATTGGCCGCGGGTGTGACAGTGACCGTGCGGTTCGCGCTGCCGCCGCCGAAGACGATGCTGGACGCGGGCACGAGCGTCGGATTTGACGATGCTTTCGCGAGGGTGAGCGCGGAGGCGGCGGTGAAGTCGTCGCCCACGGAGAAGGCCAGTGCGGCAGTCGCGGAGTTCGTGCTGATGGATTGGTCAGCCGGGCCGGTGATGGTCGGTGCGGTGTCCGGAGCGACACTCAGACTTTCGGCGCTCGTCTCCGTCCAGTCGGTCGTCGTCGCGGCGGAGGCGGATAGGCCGGCGAAAATGGTCGCCGGCATCGCGATGGTTTGCGCGGCGCCGAGGGCCGTCCAAGTGCTGCCGTCCGGCGAGTGCGAGGTCGTGAAGACATTCCCGCGGCGATGAATGCGCACCCACTCCACGCGTCCGCCGATGGCCCCGAGGTCCGCGGTCGCGCTGCCGGCGGTGGATGTGCGGCGGATGGTTTCCATGCGGTCGTCGCCGCGCCAGCCGAGATGCACGACCTGCGCATCCACCGCGAGCGAGGCCCGCATCATCACGCCGCTTTTCGATGTCGTCCGGTCCGTCTCAAAGCTCCGCAACCGCGCCGTCACCGCGCCGTCGCCAGTCAGTCCCGTGTGAACAAAACGATGACTGTCCGCCGTGCTCCCAATATTGCTACCCGAGCCCCGCAGCACCCAGCGTCCGCTGCGCATCCCGCTTTCGCCCGCGAGCCCCACCGCGCCGATGTCCGTCGCTGTCCACGTTGCCGCCAGCGCTTCCGCGAGGAAGAAATCATCCACGTCCACCACGCTCGCCGCCGCGCTCGACGGGATGTATGCAAACACCGTCGCGCTCGTGGCCGCCGCGCCCATCGTGAACGTGTGCGTGTGCTTCGTCCATGTGTTGCCCGTGCCCGACTTACTCGTCGAAGTCTGCGCCGCGCCGTGGTTTTTCACCCCGAGTTGCAGCG
>JANPIS010000289.1:0-8789 GCA_031425095.1 Chthoniobacteraceae bacterium | reverse complement strand
GTCGCCATGGGCCGCGTGCTCGGCGCCCTCGATACCGCGGGGATCGCCAACAATACCATCGTCGTCTTCATGAGTGACAATGGCGGGAACGAACCCACCGGCTCAATCAATGACCCGCTGCGCGGCACCAAGAATCAGGACAGCTACGACGGTGGGAACATTCACACGCCAGCCGCGATCCGCTGGCCGGGCGTGCTGGCTACGGGCGTCATCAGCAATCAATACGTCTGGATCGGCGATATCTTCCCCACGCTCTGCGCGGCCACCGGTGTCACCCCGCAGAACACCAAATCCTTCGACGGTCTTAATCTCTGGCCCGCGCTTCAGTCCATCAACAGCGGCAACCCCGATGGCGTGCAGCGCCCATCGACGCTCGTCACCGCCGTGACCAAACCCGCAGCTCTCAACACCTTCACCGATCCCGTCCTCGGCGGCAGCAAGATGTTCAAGCTGATCCGCACCAGAACTCCCACCGTCACCAACGAACTCTTCAACATGACCGACGATCCGTATGAGACCACCGACCTTCTGGTCGGTTCCAATGCGGCCTCTTACTCAACGATCGTCACGACACTTACGACGTCGATCACCAACATCGCGGTCGAGAACTACCCGCCCCACATCGGTGAAGCGCCCAAGACGCAGACCGTCGCCGCGGGCAGCAACATCACGCTCTACGCGCCTTTCACCTCCTATCGCGTGCCCACGGTGCAGTGGCGGAAGAACGGAACCAATATCGGTGGTGCCACGACCTTCACCAACGTAACCGATTCGATGGGAGCCAATGTGAACGGCGTCTATCTGGCGACCTACACCTTGACCAATGTCCTACCCAGCGATGCCGCCAACTACAGTGTCGTCATCACCAATGTCGCTGGCACAACAACGAGTCCCGCTGGCGCACTCACGGTCAGCGCGACACCGCAGCAAACGTGGTGGTTCAATAATCTCAGCACGATCAACTACACCGGCAATGCGGCCACGCTGGCTGATCCTGAGGCCGATGGCATTGTGAACCTCGCCGAGTGGGCCTTCGGGCTCGACCCAGTCGTGAACGATGGAGCGGGTCTGGCGTTGAGCGGCGCTGCAATCACGCGGCGCGGCACCCCGAGTCTGGGAACCAATGGCGCGGACTTCTATGTGGTCTTTGGGCGGCGCAAGAATTTCGTGGCCGCAGGAATTACTTACACGGTGCAGTTTAGCGCTGACCTGAGCACTTGGGAGAACGGCCTCGCCAATCCTGTGACGATCGCTTCCGATGCCGAGATCGACGCCGTCACCGTTCCTTTCCCGCAACTGCTCGAAAATGGGGCTCGGCCCCAATTCTTCCGGTTGCGCCTCACAATTCCATGACGCCTCGCCACGAAGCGTTGAGAGGCACCACCCATGCATCCGGATCGTCCCCGTAGTCATCGTGCAGGAGACCAACGTAAGCCCAGCACTCCAGGATCATTGTTTTCGATGAGTGTATTCCTTCCAGAATTGGGCGGGAAATGCCGACGCTAATGCGCAGACCAGCCATTCCCCTGCGCTGCATTCGGACCTCGCGATTGAGTCGAGTAACACGAATCGCGTAACCCTCCTCTACCTTTGAGAACCGCAATCACGCTATGTGTGCTCGCATTCACCGCCGCCGCTTACACGGCAGATCCGCCGCCTGCAGGTGGCGCGCCACGGCAGGGGCCTGGTGGAAAAGGAGGCCCCGGTGGCGGCACGGACGGGCAGAAGAAGGGCGGTAAGGATACGGACCTGCCGATCGAGGAACTCGCGGGCCTCTTTCGCACGGACGTGCCGGAGCATACGCTCGACGTCGTGCTTGGGCGGCCGACGAAGCATGCCATTACCGCCAGCCTCCTCGCCTATGCGGATCGCGAGGGGATGATCGAGTATGGAACGAAGGCCGGCGCGCCCGCGGCGAAGACTGCGGTGTTTGCGTTGAAAGCCGGTGAGCCTGCGGAGATCGAATTCAGGGGATTGCAGCCGGACACGCAGTATTTCTATCGCCTGAGCACCCGGATCGGATCAGGCGCGTGGGGTGCGGAACCGGAGCGATCGTTCCGCACGCAGCGGCCGCCCGGCAGCACGTTCACCTTCACCGTGCAGGCTGATCCGCATCTCGATCGCAACATGGAGCCGAAGCTGCTCGAGCGTTCCCTGCTGAATTGCCTCGAAGACGGACCCGACTTTCTCATCGATCTCGGCGACATATTCATGACCGACAAGTATCGCGGCGTGCGCACGCTGCAGGCGAAGCACTATCTCGCGCAGCGCTACTACTTCGGCCTCATCGGGCATAGCGCGCCGGTCTTTCTCGTGCTGGGGAATCACGATGGCGAAACGGGTTCGCCGCGCCGGCAGGACGAAGCCATCTGGGCGAACACGATGCGGAAGAAATACTTTCCGAACCCGATGCCCGACGGCTTCTACACCGGCAATGAAGTGAAGCATCCCACGCTCGGGCTGCTCGAAAACTACTACGCGTGGGAATGGGGTGACGCGCTCTTCGTCGCGCTTGATCCGTTTTGGTTCAGCGATGATCGGAAGGGCGACAAGTGGTCGCGCTCGCTCGGCGAGGCGCAATACCAGTGGCTCACGCGCACGCTCGAAGGCAGCAAGGCGAAGTTCAAATTCGTCTTCCTCCATCATCTCGTCGGCGGCGCGACGCCCGAGGGCCGCGGCGGTTCTGAGGCCGCGCCCTTTTACGAATGGGGCGGGAAGAATCAGGACGGCACCGATGGCTTCAAGGAGCGCCGTCCCGGCTGGCCGATGCCGATTCACCAGCTTCTCGTGAAGCATGGCGTGAACATCGTCTTCCACGGCCACGATCACCTGTTCGCGAAGCAGGATCTCGACGGCATCGTCTATCAGGAAGTCCCGCAGCCGGGGAATCCGCCGCGCGGCGATCCGAACTCCGTGCCCCGGAGCGCGGCGGAGTATGGCTACGTGAACGGAAAGATCCTCGGCGCTCCGGGCTACATGCGGATCACCGTCGCGCCGGACAAGGCGACGGCGGAACTTGTGCGCTCCTACCCGCCCGCCGCGGAATCTAACGGCCGCAAGAACCGCCAGGTGGATTGCACCTACATCATCGAACCCAAATCCCGAAAGTAGTCACCCTTTACCCTCCCTATGAATCGCCTCCTTTCTCTCGTCGTCGTGCTGCTACTCGGTCTGGGCGGTGGCCTGGACGCAGCCCCGACTGCGGCGCCGAATTTCCTCTTCATTTTCGTCGATGACCAGGGCTGGAGCGGCACGTCGGTGCCTATGATGCCCGGCAAAGATTTCAGCCGCACCGCCGGATTCCAGATGCCGAATCTCGACCGACTCGCCGCGCAGGGGATGGTCTTTTCGCAGGGCTACGCCAGCCACCCGAAGTGCGAATGCTCGCGCGCCGCGTTGCTCATGGGCCGCAGCACCACCAGCCTGAACGCCGTGGACAAGCGGTCGCGCAATTGGAACGCGCCCGCGAGCGACTCGCTCGCGAATACGCTGAAGCGCGCCAACTCCGCCTACCGCGCCGCGCACTTCGGCAAGTGGCAGTGGGCGCAGACACCCGAGTCCATGGGCTATGACGCGAGTGACGGGATCACGATGAATGAGGACGGCGACTCGCGCGATCCCGAGGATCCGAAACAATCCTTCGGCCTCACCCGCCGCGCGCAGGAATACATGGAAAAGCAGGTCAAGGACGGGCACCCATTTTACCTCCAAATTTCCTACTATGCCGTGCATCAGCAGCCGCAGGCACTGGCTTCCACGCTTAAGAAATACGCAGGCGCGGGCGGTGGCGGAGGAGGCCGCGGCAGAAGCAGCGGCCCGATCGTCGCCGCTATGACCGAGGATCTCGATACCTGCATCGGCACGCTCTTGAAGGAACTCGAAACCCTCGGCATCGCGAAGACCACTTACGTGATCTATATGTCCGACAATGGCGGCCGCTCCGAGGCGCTCAAGGGCGGCAAGGCCCTCTGCGACGAAGGCGGCATCCGCGTCCCGCTGATCGTCCTCGGCCCCGGCATTCGCGGCAGCACTTACTGCAACGAACCCGCCGTCGGCTACGACATCCTGCCCACCGTGCTCGATTTCGCCGCGCCCGGTTTCACGCTGCCGAAGGGCGTCGAGGGCGGAAGCTGGAAGCCGGTCCTGCTAAACGGCGGCACCGGCAAAGTGCAGCGTCCCATCGACCGCCTCGTCTGGCATCACGACGTCGAGATCGAGCATCCGCAGACCGCGCTGCGGAAGGGCGACCTCAAGCTGCTGCACTACTGGGACACGAAGGAAGATTTCCTCTACGACCTCTCCACCGACCTGGGCGAACGCACCAACCTGGCGAAGGAAAAGTCCGCCGTCACCGCGCAACTCCTCGCCGAGCTGAAAGCCCACATCCGCGCCGGCCTCGGCGAGCAGAAGTTTGCCGCCATGGAAGCGGGTAAGTTTGAAGCAGGCGGACGGCGGCCGGGTGGCCCGGGCGGAGGAAAACGTCCGCCAGGGCGGCGCCCGCCTCAGCAGTAGTCGAGTTCATTTGCGCTGAAGTGGTGCACGCGGCCCGGATCTGTGTCAGACACGGCGGATGAATGTTGAACGACTCAAGTATGTGATCTGGGCTGCGGACATGAGGCGTGCGGTGGACTTCTACGGGAAGGTCTTCGGCGGGACGGTGCTCAAGCAGAATGACATCATCAGCGAAGTGGCCATCGGCGGTGGCGTGATCGGCATCCATGGCGGCGGTGAAGGGAAGCGCACGTGGACCGGGCTGAGCTTTCAGGTGCCGGATGTGATCGCCGGGGCCGCGGAGATCGTGGCTGCGGGTGGCCAGCTCACGCGAGAGCCGCAGCCAGAGGACGGCGAACTGCCGCATCTCGCGATGTGCATGGATCCCGAGGGGAACGAGGTCATGCTCACGCGGAAGCGCACGTAGGCAGTGCGCGCCGCGTGACTCGCGTCAGAGAATCGCTTTCCAGCGCTCGAGCTGGGCGGCGACATTCTCCGGTGACGGCGCGCCGATCGCACCGCGGGCCGCCATCGATTTTTCCACGGTGAGCATTTCGAAGACGTCAGCCGCGAAAACGGGCGAGATCGCCTGGTAGTCGGCGAGGGGGAGCTGCGGGAGATCGCAGCGGCGCTCGTGGCAGAGGGCGACGGCTTTGCCGATGCACTCGTGCGCTTTCCGAAATGGGATGCCACGATTCACGAGATAATCCGCGAGGTCGGTGGCGAGGAGCATCGGGTCGCCCACGGCGGCGGCGCACTCCTTGGCGTTCACGTCCACCGTATCGAGCATCGCGGCGAAGATGGTGAGCGCAGCCTTCACCGTATCCACGCTGTCGAAGACCGGCTCCTTGTCTTCCTGCATGTCGCGATTGTAGGTCATCGGCAGCCCTTTCAGGATCGTGAGCAACGCGGTGAGATTGCCGATCACGCGGCCCGATTTGCCGCGCGTGAGTTCGGCGACGTCGGGGTTTTTTTTCTGCGGCATGAGCGACGAACCCGTGGTGAAGGCGTCGCCGATGGTGATGAACTTGAACTCGCTCGAGGCCCAGAGGATCACGTCTTCGCTGAGCCGGGAGAGGTGCACCGCGACGAGCGCGAGGGCGGCGAGCAGCTCGACGGCGAAGTCGCGGTCGCTCACGGCGTCCATCGAGTTTTGCGTGATCGCGGGAAAGCCGAGCTCGCGGGCGATGAGCGTGCGATCGAGCAGGATCGTCGAGCCGGCAATCGCGCCGGAGCCGAGCGGGAGCACGTCGATGCGTTTGCGGGCGTCGGCGACGCGATCGAAATCACGCTGAAACATCTCCACGTAAGCGAGCAGATGATGCGCGAAGTAAACTGGCTGCGCGCGCTGCAGGTGGGTGTAGCCCGGGATGATGATCTCGCGGTGGCGATCGCCGAGAGCGACGAGCGCGCGCTGCATCTCGCGGAGCGCCGCGGAGATCAACTCACACTCGGCGCGGAGATAAAGGCGCAGGTCGAGCGCGACCTGATCATTGCGGCTGCGCGCAGTATGAAGTTTTGCGCCGGCATCACCGATGCGGCGCGTGAGCTCCGCCTCGATATTCATGTGGATGTCTTCGAGCTCGACCTTGAAGGAGAATTTCCCCGCCTCGATCTCGGCGCCGATCTCGCGCAGGCCAGTGACGATCTTCTCCCGCTCATCGGCGGTGATCAGGCCCGCCGCCTGGAGCGCCGCGGAGTGGGCGATCGAACCCTCGATGTCATGGCGCCAGAGCCGCCAGTCAAAGCTGATGGACTCGCTGTATTGCTGAAGCAGCGCGGAGGTTTCTTGCTGGAAGCGGCCTTTCCACATGATGGCGTTAGGATTCGGGAAACAGCATGGGGTATTTGGGAGCAGGCGCGCTTCGCGGGAGCGGTCGGGAGCGGCCCCGATGCTACTTGCGCTGCTTCTCCTTCTTGTTCTTGCACCGGCCCATGGTCTTCAGCTGATCGCACGTGGCGGTGATGCGTACGAATTTCGAAGCGGGAGAAAAGCCAAGCCGCTTGGTGATGCAGTCCTCGAGCAGTTCGATGTGCTGATCCTCGAACTCCACGATCTTGCTGCAGTCCTCGCAGATGAGGTGCATGTGGTGCGGATGGTCGATGTAGTTCGGGTCGTAAAACTTGTGGTCCTGACCGAAGTCCATTTCCTTGAGCACGCCGCATTCGACGAGCAGCGGCAGCGTGCGATAGACGGTGGCGCGGGAGACCGACGGCTCGATCCGCTTGGCCATCTTGTGCAGATCCTCCGCGGTGTAGTGCTCGGTGGTGCTGAAGGCCGCCTTGATGATGGCATCCCGCGGCACAGTCTTGCGCAGCCCTCGCTGGGCGAGGAACTGGTAGATGCGGTCGCGGAGTTCAGGCTGCATGCGAGCTGGAACTATAGCCCCTGCGCCCCCACTGGCGTCAAACCCGGTGCGCCGCCACCCGGGCAAACTTTTCTAACAGCACACCGGCTTCCAAGGTAGTGTAGCGACAAACGGCCGTCCGTGATCATGAATATTCCCCGATCCACTCTCCTCGCTGTGAGTCTCACGCTCTGGCCCGTTGCCGCGAACTGTGCCGAACGCGTGTCCTTCAATCGCGATATCCGTCCGATCATGTCGGACACGTGCTTCCACTGTCATGGCTTCGACGCGAAGACGCGCGAGGCCGGCCTGCGGTTGGATATTCGTGAGCAGGCGATCACGAAAACGGAGGACGGCGTCATCCCGATCGTTCCTGGCAAACCCGATGAAAGCGCGATTATCGAGCGCATCTTTTCCACGGATAAGGATGAACTCATGCCGCCGCCGAAAGCGCACAAGGAGCTGACGCAGGCGCAGAAGGAGACCATCAAACGCTGGGTTGCCGAAGGTGCGGTTTATGAGCCGCACTGGGCCTATGCGCCACTCGTGAAACCAAGTGTTCCGGCGAGCGGGAAGGGGAATCCGCTGGATGGTTTTGTGCGCGAGAAGCTCGCGGGGAAAAAGATCGTGCCCTCGGAGGCGGCGCCGAAAGCGAAACTGCTCCGCCGGCTTTCGCTTGATCTCATCGGGCTGCCGCCCACTCCGGAAGAGAGCGCCACATTTGCCGCGGATGCCCAGCCGGGCGCCTACGAGAAGCAGGTCGATCGCCTGCTCGCTTCGCCGCGATTTGGCGAGCGCATGGCGGTGTGGTGGCTGGATGTCGCGCGCTTCACGGACACGGTCGGATTCCACGGCGATCAGAATCAGCGCATCTTTCCGTATCGCGATTACGTCATCAGCGCGTTCAACACGAACAAGCGCTTCGATCAGTTCACGATCGAGCAACTCGCTGGCGATCTGCTGCCGCATCCGACCAAGGAGCAGCTCGTCGCGACGGGTTACAATCGGCTGAACATGATGACGCGCGAAGGTGGCGCGCAGCCCAAGGAGTATCTCGCGAAGTACGGTGCGGAGCGCGTGCGTTCGGTCGCGGCGGCGTGGTTTGGCAGCACCTTTGGCTGCGCGGAATGCCACGATCACAAGTTCGATCCGATCAAGACGGCGGACTTCTATGCGCTGCAATCCTTCTTCGCCGACGTGAAGCAGTGGGGTGTCTATTCCGACTACGGCTACACGAAGAATCCGGAGCTCGCGGGCTTCAGCAACGAGCATCCTTTTCCACCCGAGATCGAGGTCGAGAGCCCGTATCTCATGGCGCGGAAAAAGCAGGCCGAGGGCGAATTGAGCGCCCATTTCGCCGCCGTGCGCTCAAAGCTGACCAAGGATGCGAAGGCCACCGCGCAATTTGAAAAATGGATCGCCGAGTCGCGGGACTTTATGGCTGTCGAACCGACGGGCTGGAGCACGCCTCCGGTGAGTGCGCGGATCTTCAAGGACGCCAAGCCGCGGCCAGATGGCGATGTGGCGATTGGGAAGGGACAGGCGGTGCAATTTTCAAAGACCCTGGGGAAAGGCGAAGAGCTGCGCATCACCCTGCAGCCGGAAGCCGGGCGGGTGGCGGCGGTGCGAGTGGAGGTCGCCGCCGGCAAACGCAATGAAACGGAGCTGGCAAATGGCAGCCAGCGCCGGGGACTGAAAGTCGGTGCGAGTGTGCGTGCCGCGGATGGCAAGGAGCGCAAGCTGGCGATCTCCTTCGCCGAAGCGAACGCGAAGGAACCGAGCTACGCCGACGGCGGGGAAGTGGTGGGCGTCTTGAGCAATTGGAAACTGCCGCGCGCAAAAACCGAGCGCTCGCCGAGTTCCGTCTGGCTGCTCGATCCGCCCGTGCAACTCGCGGCGAAAGAAAAGCTCGTGGTGACGATCACGGGGGACAGCGCGCTGCCGTTGCGG
>JANPIS010000288.1:0-6220 GCA_031425095.1 Chthoniobacteraceae bacterium | reverse complement strand
CGGCATGGGGCTCGGCGCGATCGCCCTGGCTGACATGCTTCCGCGCTCCGCCGGGGCTGCGGCGACTCCGGATCTCGGCATTCTCGGACAGCCACACTTTGCGCCAAAGGCGAAGCGGATCATCTATCTCTTCATGTCGGGGGGGCCATCGCAGCTCGACCTGCTCGACTACAAACCGCTGCTCAACGAACGCCACGGCGAGCAACTCCCTGACTCCGTGCGCGGCGGCCAGCGGCTCACCGGCATGTCGGGCAATCAATCGTCGATCCCGCTCGTCGGCTCGCCGTTCAAGTTTGCGCAGCACGGAAAGTCGGGCGCGTGGTTCAGCGAGCTGCTGCCGCACACGGCGGGGATCGCGGATGATCTCTGCATCGTGAAGTCGATGTTCACCGAGGCGATCAATCACGGGCCCGGCGTCACCTTCCTGCAGACCGGCTCGCAGATTCCCGGACGGCCGAGCATGGGCTCGTGGCTCACTTATGGACTCGGTCAGGAGAATGCGAACCTGCCGTCCTTCGTCGTACTCATCACCAAGGACAAGGGCGGCCAGCCACTCGGCGCGCATCTTTGGGGCGCGGGCTTTCTCCCGCCGAAACTCCAGGGCGTGCTTTTCCGCGCCGCGAAAGATCCGGTGCTCTATCTCGGCAACCCAGACGGCGTGGATGAACGCAGTCGTCGCATGCTGCTCGATCGGCTGAAGGAGCTGCACGAGCACCAATTCGCCGGCACGCCCGACACCGAGATCCAGGGCCGCATCGATCAATACGAGATGGCCTTCCGCATGCAGACGAGCATCCCGGAAGTGAGCGATCTCTCTGGCGAGACGGAAACGACGCTGGAGAGCTACGGCCCCGATGTGAAGAAACCCGGCACCTTTGCCGCAAACTGCCTACTCGCCCGGCGCCTCGCGGAGAAAGGTGTGCGCTTCATCCAGCTCTATCATCAGGACTGGGATCACCACGGCGGCCTGCCCGGTGCATTGCCGAAGCTGTGCAAGGAGACAGATCAGCCCGCGGCTGCGCTGATCAAGGATCTCAAGCAGCGCGGGCTCCTCGACGACACGCTCGTGGTCTGGGGCGGTGAATTCGGGCGCACAAATTACTGCCAGGGGAAGATCCAGAAAAACTTCGGGCGCGATCATCATCCCCGCTGCTTCAGCGTGTGGATGGCGGGCGGCGGCGTGAAGCCCGGCACAGTGTTCGGCGCGACCGATGAGTTCGGCTACAACGTCGTTGAGGATGGCGTCCACATCCACGACTTCCACGCCACGCTGCTGCATCTCCTCGGCATCGATCACGAGCGGCTGACTTACAAATTCCAGGGCCGCCGCTATCGGCTCACGGACGTCCATGGCAAGGTTGTGAAGGGCGTGCTGGCTTGAAGTAGAGGGACTTGACCATCGCCACCGGTCATCCAGCCTCGTGGCTATGAATTCCCGACGTTCCCTCGCACTCTTCGTCGCTTGCAGCCTGCCGATCTTCGCCCGTGCTGAAGTCTTCGAGGCCGACATCGTGATCTTCGGCGGCACCTCGGGCGGGATTGCCGCAGCGGTGCAGGCGAAGCGCATGGACAAGTCCGTAGTCGTCGCCGAGTGGACGCAGCATCTCGGCGGGCTCACCACGGGCGGACTCGGCGCGACCGACATCGGCAACAAGGCTGCGATCGGCGGCATCGCGCGGGAATTTTACGAGCAGATCGCGGCGCACTACGAAAACCCGGCGGCGTGGAAGTGGGAGCAGCCGAAACTTTCCGGCGCTCTGAACTCCGGCCAGGAGCGCGGGAAAGACCCGCTCGTGGACAAGACCGGCAAGCAGACCAAGTGGACCTTCGAACCATCGGTCGCGATGGCGATCTACCAGAAGTGGCTCGCGGACGCGGGCATCACGGTGCGCCTCGGCGAGCGGTTGAAGAGCGTGAAGAAAGACGGCGCGCGGATCGTGGAGTTCACCTCCGAGAGCGGGAACACGTATCGCGGGAAGATGTTCATCGATGCCAGCTACGAAGGCGATTTGATGGCTAAGGCGGGCGTCACATACCACGTCGGACGCGAGGCAAACGCCACCTACGGCGAGACATTGAATGGCGTGCGCGCGAGCACGCCGCAACATCAGTTCAAGGTCGACGTCGATCCCTACGCGAAGCCCGGCGACGCGAACAGCGGGTTGCTGCCCTTCATCCAGCCCGGCGATGGAGGAAAGCCCGGCGAAGGCGACAAGGCCGTGCAGGCTTACAACTTCCGCCTCTGCATGACGCGCACCGAGGCGAACCGCGTGCCGTGGGCGGAGATCAAGCCGCAGGGTTATCGCGCGGAGAAGTTCGAACTGCTCGCGCGTTACATCGAAGCGCATGAGAAGACGGACAAGCCTCTGAAAGTCGGCGCACTGATGAATCCGGTGCCGATGCCGAACGACAAGACGGACACGAACAACAACAACGCCTTCAGCACGGACTTCATCGGCGCGAACTACGACTTCCCCGATGGCGATTACGCAACCCGCGACCGCATCTGGCGCGAGCACGAAGACTACATCAAGGGCTTCCTCTACTTCCTCTCGACGAACGAGCGCGTGCCGCAGCGACTCCGCGACGAGATGAATACCTGGGGCCTGGCGCGCGATGAGTTCGCGGCCACGGGTCACTTCCCTTCGCAGATGTATGTACGCGAAGCGCGCCGGATGATTTCGGATTACGTGATGACCGAGGCCGACTGCCGCTGGCAACGGAAGTGCGAGGATCCCGTGGGACTCGGCGCTTACAACATGGACTCGCACAATTGCCAGCGGCTCGTGCAGGGCGGCTGGGTGCGCAACGAAGGCGACGTGCAGGTCGGTGTCGCGGGACCTTATCCCGTGTCGTATCGGTCGATCGTGCCGAAGGCCGCGCAGGCGGAGAATCTCCTCGTCCCAGTCGCGCTCGCAGCGACGCACATCGCCTACGGCAGCATCCGCATGGAGCCGGTCTTCATGGCGATGGGGCAGAGTGCGGCGACTGCCGCGGCATTTGCGATCGATGGCAAGACCACGGTGCAGGCCGTGAACTACGCAAAGCTCCGCGATCGGCTCCTCGCCGACGGACAGATCCTCGAATGGACCGGACCCGCGCGCGGGGCGACGGGAGCGATCGATCCCAAGTCACTCCCGGGCCTCGTGCTCGACGACGAGCAGGCGGAGTTCAAGGGCGATTGGACCCACTCGACGAGCGCACGCTACATGGGCACCGGCTACCAGCACGATGGCAACGTCGAGAAAGGCCAGCGCATCGCGACCTTCCGCCCGGAGATTACGGAGGCCGGTGACTACGAGATCTTCCTTCTCTACCCACCACTCGCGAATCGCGCGACCAACGTGCCGGTGACGATCTTCCCCGAGGGTGCCGCAGCGAAGAGCGTGAAGGTCAATCAACAGAAGGCTGGTGCGAATAACGAAGCCTCGCTCGGGAGCTTCCGTCTCGAGGTTGGAAAATCGGTCACGGTATCCGTCGGCAATGAAGGGACGGATGGCTACGTGATCGTGGATGGAGTGCAGTTCGTTCCGAGAACCGGCAAGTGAACCGCGCCGCGTCTTACCCGACCACTTGCCCCGCAGGCTGCTTGCGAGTGCAGAAGTAAAAGGCGAGGGCGAAGAGGATGAGCAGCGTCATCCCGAGCGCGGCACCGAAGGGCCAGTCGCGCGCGGAGAGAAATTGATCCTGAATGACCTCGCCGATCGTCGGTTCGCGACCGCCGCCCATGAGCTGGGTGATGGCGAACATGCCGATCGCCGGAATGAAAACGAGCAACGTGCCGGCGATAATACCGGGGCGCGTGAGCGGAACGATCACACTTTGAAAAGCGCGGACCGGTCCCGCGCCGAGATCGAAGGCGGCCTCGACCAGTGAGTTGTCGAGTTTCTCGACGCTGCCATACACCGGCAGAATCATGAACGGCAGATAGGAATAGATGAGCCCGAGCACCACAGCTCCCGGCGTGTAAAGCATCTGCCACGGCTCGCTGATCAACCGCGTGTATTGCGCGAAGCCGTTGAGCAGGCCGTTGTTGGAGAGGATGATGATCCACGCATAGGTGCGGATGAGGAAGCTCGTCCAAAAGGGGATCATCACGAGCATGAGCAGCAGGTTGCGGCTCTTCTCCGGCGCGCGACCGATGAACCACGCCACTGGATAACCCACGATGATGCAGACGACCGTCGTGATGGCTGCGTAAAGCACGGAGCGCCAGAGCACGCGAATGTAGATCGGGTCAAAGACGCGCCGGTAATTCTCCCACGAGAAATCGTATACGACCTGCCCCAGTTCATCACGCTGGCAGAAGCTGTACACCGCGAGGATCGCCGTCGGCGCGACCACAAAGGCGAGCAGCCAGAGCAGCATCGGCGACATCACCAGCCAGCCAAACAAACCCGGACGCCGGATTGGCGCCTCGAAGCTGGCGGCAGTCGGAGCGAGGCCGGCCACGACCTACTTGCCCTTGAGATCGGTCACGAGCTTGTCGATGTCGGCGGCCACTTTACCGATGTCACGGAAGGTCTCGAGCTTGGGCTCGCCCGGCGGATAGCTCGCGGGATTCGAGAGCGCCTTGGTGCCGAGCAGCTTCCTGCCTTCGACGTTTGGATTCGTGTAAGGGAAATCCTCCGAGATCTTCACGCTCACCTCGGGACGCAGCACATAGTTGATGAACTTCTCGGCATTCTCCTTGTTCGGCGCACCTTTCGGCACAGCCAGGCTGTCGATGAACTGATGCGCCCCTTCCTTCGGCAGCACGTACTTAAACTTGGGATTCTCCTTCCAAAGGATAGCCGCCTCACCGCTCCAGACGATCCCGACATTCACGTCGCCATTGAGCAGCGCAGTCTTCGGACTATCGGAGTCGTACACTTTGATCTGCGGGAGCCACTCCTTGAGGATGGGTTTCACTTTGTCGAGATTCTCGGGAGTGACGTCATTCGCGGAGATACCGAGCGTGGCGAGCGCCCATGTCACGATCTCCCGCGCATCCTTCAGCACGACGATGCGGTTCTTGTACTTGCCGGAGAAAACATCCGCATACCCCGTGACCGGCTCCTTGACCTTGTCGGAATTAAACACGATCCCGACCGTCCCGACCATCCACGGCACGGTGAATTTTCCTTCCGGATCGTGCGGCATCTTCGTGTATTTCGGGTCGATGAATTTCGCGTTCGGGATATTGGCGAAGTTGAGTTCCTCCAGCTTGCCGGCTTTGAGCAGCGCTTCGATCGTGTACTCGGACGGCTGCACCAGATCGTACTTTGCCGCACCGGCGAGCAGCTTGGAGAGCATCTCTTCATTCGACGCGTAGTTCTCGACGTTGACCTTGATGCCGGTCTCTTTCTCGAAGCCCTTAATCACGGACTCGGGAACATATTCCGACCAGCAGAACAGGTTCAGGGAGGAGCGCTTCTTCGGAGCGGCGCTGGCGGTGACGGTGACCGCACAGACGAGCGCGGCGGTGAGGAGGTGGCGGATCGTTTTCATAAGCGGGATGGTGATGAGTTGAGCTTACCGATTGATTTTCCGAGCTGCTTCACTGACGACCACGAGCACCGCGGTCGCAAGGACAAAGACGGCGGAGATGGCGTTCAGTGAAGGATCCAGGCCCTTTTTCGCGAGGCCGAAGATCTTGATCGGAAGGGTCTCGGACGCCGGGCTTTTGACGAAGTAAGTGACGATCACTTCATCCATCGAGAGGGTGAAGGACATGAGCGCCCCGGAGATGATCGCGGGCAGAAGATACGGGACCATCACCAGCCAGAAAGCCTTGAGGGGCGGTGCGCCAAGATCCATCGCCGCTTCCTCCAGGAAAGGATCGACGCCCGCCAGTCGCGCCTGCACGGCCACGAGCACGAAGGGAAAGCAGAAGGTGACGTGCGCGATGATGATGGTGATGAAGCCCAGGCCGAAGCCATCCTGATTGATCGCCGCGAAGTTCTCCGCGAGCGCGGGCGATGCGGCGCGATAAAGCCAGACGGCGACAGCCATCCCGGCCGCGATGCTCGCGGCGATCCACCACGAGGCCGTTCGCCAACCGCGGCCGGCGCGTATTACGGCCCATGCACTGAGCCCGCCGATCCCGCCCGCCAGAAGTGCCGCCAGCACGAGCCCCGCTCCCGAGAAGACCGTGTCCGGCAAATCCAACTTGATCAGGAGTTCGTTCAGCGGATCGGCCATCGCCGAAAAGAAGATCATCAGGCTGACCCCCATGATG
>JANPIS010000287.1:0-15460 GCA_031425095.1 Chthoniobacteraceae bacterium | reverse complement strand
CGAGAGTCACGACGCGAACCGCGAAGCGGCCCGGATGATGCACCACCGCATCTTTTTCGCCGCGGAGAATGACGAGCGGCAGAAGCAGCTCCTGCGTAAGACCTGGCGTGCCTGGCAATCCTATCTCGCACACGAAACCCTGCGCGAAATGCGTCGCGAACTGCAACACGGCAGCCTGCTTCGCGCTCCGCGGCGGGTGGCCCAACTTTACGTGCAATTACACCGCTATCTCCGCGGTTACCCGACGCTCCACGGCATCTGATCCGCAATCCACCTTCCCATGAGAATCCTCGAACAAGCGAACAACCTCATGCGCTACGCGCGCGACATCGGCGTGGGCAATGCGCTCGGCATCGCCGCGCAGAAAATTCAGGGCCGGGACGTGATCACACTTCGCGTCGATTCCATCCGCGAGCCGCTCTACTGCCGTTCCGGCGATCTCTATGTCTTCCTCGAAGTCTTCGGGAAGAAATTTGGCGAAGTCTATGACCCGGCCCTGGGAGGCGAGCCGCGGCTGATCGTGGATGCGGGTGCGAATGTGGGTTTCGCCTCGGCGATGTTCGCCAACCGTTTTCCGAACGCGCGCATCGTCTCCATCGAGCCCGACGCGAAGAACTGCGAGATCTTCCGGCTGAACTGCAGCGGTTACGCAAACGTAAAACTGCTCCACGCTGCAGTGTGGTATCGCTCGGGCCGGATGAAGATCGAGAATCCAGACGACGCGAGTTTTCTCTTCCGAGTGACCGAGGATCAAAGCGATTCCGGCGGCATCCCCGCGCTCACCTTTCCCGAGATCATCGCCAACGCCGGCGCGGACATGATCGATATTCTGAAGCTCGATGTGGAGGGCGCGGAGAAGGTGCTTTTCGAGCACGGCAGTGAATGGCTCAGCAAGGTGCGGATGTTGATTACCGAGTTGCACGACGGATACGTCCCCGGTTGCAGCGACGCGCTCTTCAAGGCGATCGAGGGCCGCAAGTACCGCCACTCGCGCATCAAGGAAATCGATCTCGTGGAGTTCCTCGACGTATGACGGCACTGCGCCCGAACCACGTGCCTGCTGCGGAAACATCCGCGGGAGCTGCGTTTCAAGGGTGCGATGTGATCTTCGTTTCGCTGGAAAACTGGGACGAGATCTGGCGGCGCAATCAGTTCCTCTGCGAAGCGCTCGCGACCCGCTTTCCAAAGTCGAAGATCCTTTTCGTCGGTCCGCCACGCGATGTCTCGAGCAGTCTGCGTCGCTGTCGTCTTGGGGAACTCGCCACTCCCGCCACTTGGACGGTGCCGGGTCACAGCAATATCACGGTGACGCGACCGCTGAAGTGGCTGCCGAACTCGATCACCGCCGGACAGCATTTCAACGAACGCATGGCGGTGCGGGATGTGCGAAGAGTGGCGAGAGATCTCGGCCTGTCTGCTCCACTGCTCTGGCTGAATCCACACCACGCCGTGTCGATGGTCGGGCAGCTCGGGGAGCGGGCGGTGATCTACGACATCACCGATGACTGGACGCAGCTCGATCAATCCACCCGCGAGGCGCGGCTCATCGCGTCGCAGGATGCGGAACTGTGCCGGCGCGCGGATGCCGTGATCGTCTGCTCCGAGCAGCTCTTCCAAAGCAAACGTTCGCTCGCGCGAAGCCTGCACCTGATCCCGAACGGGGTTCACACCGCGCACTACGCCAGCGTGCTCGACCGCACTCTGCCACTCCCACCCGAAGCTGCACAGTGGCCGCGCCCGGTGCTCGGCTACACGGGCACCGTGCATTCCAGCCGCGTCGATCTGGAGCTGGTGGAAAAGCTCGCCCGCCGTTTTCCGCAGGGGACCATCGCCCTCGTCGGTCCGGACTTCCTCGAGGCCGATGCCGCCGCGCGACTCGATGCGCTCGGCAACGTCCGCCGCGTGCCGCCGGTGCCCTACTCCCGTATCCCGGACTACATGCGCGCCTTCGATGTGTGCATCGTCCCGCATCGCGTCTCCCCCTTCACCGAGAGTCTGAACCCGATCAAACTCTGGGAGTATCTCGCCGCCGGCAAACCGATCGTCTCAACCCCAGTGCCCGGCTTCCGCGACTATCCGCAGCACGTTTACCTCGGAGCCGATGCGGAAAGCTTCAGCGCCGGGGTCGTCGCGGCGCTTGCGGAGGACACGAGCCGCTGTCCGGCGCGCCGCGAAGAGGCCCAGCACCACTCGTGGGACAGCCGCGTGGATGCGGTGGTGAATGTGATGGCTTCCAGCCTGGAACGCACCGCCCATGGCCGATAGCCCGCTGCTCTCAGTCATCATCGTCTCCTACAATACGCGGGAGATGACGGTGGATTGCCTGCGCACTCTCGACCGTGCGCTCGTGGGGATCACGAACGAAGTCATCGTTGTGGACAATGCCTCTGCCGACGGGAGCGCCGCTGCGTTGCGAGCGGAGTTTCCGCAGGTCCGCGTGCTCGAGAGCGGACGTAACGCCGGCTTCGGCGCCGCGAACAATCTCGGGATGAAAGCCGCGCAGGGAACTTTTCTGCTGCTCCTGAACAGCGACGCTTTCCCCGAACTGGGCGCGATCCCCGAGATGGTGAACTTCCTCCACTCGAACCCGAGCGTCGGCGTCGTCGGTCCACGTACGCTGAACAAGGACGGCTCGCTGCAGATCTCGTGCTTCCGGTTTCCATCTCCGAGCCACGCGTGGAAAGAAAACCTCTGGCTCTCGCGCGACTACTACGACTGGGCGCACGACGCGCAGCGCGAAGTCGATTTCGTGACCGGCTCCTGCATGCTCGTGCGCCGCGAGGTGTTCGAGCAGGTCGGCGGATTCGACGAGCACTTCTTCATGTATAGCGAGGAGACGGACTGGCAGCGGCGGATCTGGGATGCGGCTTGGAAGATCACCTTCATTCCGACGGCGCGCGTCACTCACCTCGGCGGCGCGAGCGGGAGTGGACAGACGGTGAAAGCCGCGGGTCCTTTCTGGGAGAGCCTCGACTACTACGTCCGCAAGCACCACGGCCTCGCCGGCTTGATCTCGATCCGCGCTGCGATGGTGGTCGGCTGCTTTCTGCGTGCGGTGCTGTGGAGCATTGCGGCGCTGATTCCCTCACGCCGCGAGCTCGCCGGTGCCAAGGTGCGGCTGCATTCGTCGCTCGTCCTCCGGCAAGCCTTCCACTGGCGCTGACCCATGATGATCGCCGCCGCCATCTTCTACGCCCTGATCTTTTGGGCAGTGGGCTGGAAGTGGCCGAAGGTGCCGCTGATGCTGATCTTCGCGCTGGCGCCGTTTCAGAATGACATCTCGGCGACCTTTGCGATGGAACCGGAGCGACCGGATCAGCAGGTCGGCGGCGGCCCGCATTTCTCGATCGCGGAGATTAATCTGCTCCTCACCCTGCCGCTCTTCTTTATCAGACGCCGACCCATCCTCTTCGGCCCACTCTTTGTCCCGACGATGATCTATCTCGGAATCGGTGTGATCTCGTCGCTGAACAATTGGCGGCCGAGCAGCATGGTCTCACTCATTCAGATGGGCATGTATCTGGTCATTGCGGTGATGGTCTTCACGACCTTCGCGAAAAGCGCCGAAGATTTCCGCTTAGCGATGATCGTGTTGGTCGGCGTGGGCTCGATCCTTGCGACGGCCGTGCTGATCACGCGCTCCGGCTACGTCCTCAATCTGCACAAAAACGGCGTCGGTGGATCGCTCGCGACCACCGTTATCGTCTGCGCAGAGTTGTGGTTCAGCTCCCGCACGCGGCGCGACCGATGGATCTTCGGTCTCGCCATGGGTCTGCTCGTCGCCGGGCTCTTCTTCTCGCTGTCGCGCGGCGGCTGGATCGGTGCGATGGCGGGCGTCACGCTGCTGCTGCTGATGCGCCGGGAGTTCACGATGCTCATCCGGCTCTCCGCTTTCATGGTGCCGCTGATTGCGGTCTGTTGGGCGTTGCTGCCGGATCAGTCGAAAAATTACGCCACCGGCTTCGACAAAGAGAACTGGAACATCCGCCTGCGCTTTATGTCGATGGAGTTCGCGCAGACGCAGTTTGAAAGCTCGCCGGTGCTCGGTGTCGGCGTCGGGCTGCGCAAGGAGTACGACGCGACGAATGTCTTCATGCTCACGCTCGCCGAGACCGGTCTGCTCGGGATGGCGGCATTCCTTTACCTACACGTGGCGATGGCGCTCATGGTCTGGAAGGCGCGCCGTTTCTGCAAACGCAACGACGTGCTCTTCACCGCGCTGGCTCTGGGCGGCGCTCTCGTGCTGAGCAAATTCATCCACGGCATGGTGGACCACTATTGGAGCCGCGGTGCGCTGATGATCGCCTGGGCTTCCGCGGGCATGGCGACGCACGCCTACTTCGTGAGCCGCCGCCGCTGGATCGCGAATCGCCGGCATGCCGCGGCAGAAACCTCGAACACCATCGAAGATGCCGCACCCACCGCAGCATGAAGGTTGCGCTCTCTTTTCCAGGCTGTCATCGGCGCGGCGGCGTCGAGCGTGTGGTCTTCGAGTGCGCAGGCTTCCTCGCCCAGCGGCAGCACGACGTCACGGTCTTTGCCGACGAATGGGAGCAAGGCGACACGCGTGGAGTCCACTACCGTCGTGTCGCCGTGCGCCGGCATCCCGGCTTCCTGCGCGGTGCGTCGTATTTTCAAAAATGCACCGCAGCGCTCACGCACGAGACCTTCGACGTCCTCAACACGCACGGTGTGGTGTGTCCCACCGGCGGTGTGCAATGGGTGCAGAGCGTGCACCGCGCTTGGCTCGAACGGTGCGCGGAGTTTCGTCCGCCCTTCTCCGCCGCGCGCATCCGGCAGCGGCTCAATCCGCTCCACCCCGTGATCCTGAAGCTGGAGGAAAGGCACTTTCGCGAGCGCCGCTACCGCAAGCTCATCGCGACCACCGAACATGTCCGCGAAGATCTGCGGCGGCTCTACGATGTGCCGCCCGCAGATGTGGAAGTGATCCCGAACGGATTTTCGCCGACAGAGTTCAACCCGGAACGCCGCGCTGAAAGGCGCCCGGCGATCCGGGAAAAGCTCGGACTCAAACCCGACGACATCGCGCTGCTCTTCGTGGCGAACGAACTCGATCGCAAAGGCTTCGCAACCATTCTCGGCGCATTGAAAATCCTCAACTCGCCACGCCTCCGTTTGCTGGCCATCGGCAAGCCTTCGGCAGCGGCGATCCAGCAGGGCGCAGAGCGCTTCGGTGTCGCGCGGCAGGTGACCGCGTGCGGAGCGACGAGCGACATCGCCGCCTTCCACGCCGCCGGTGATCTCTTCGTCCTGCCCACGCAATACGAGGCCTTCTCCCTCGCCATCCTCGAATCGCTCGGCAGCGGCGTGCCGGTCATCACCACGGACGTCCCCGGCGCGCGCGACGCCATCCGCCCCGGAGAAAACGGCGCACTGATTCGCGATCCGAAAAGCGCCGAGGAACTCGCCGCCGCACTTTCTCCCCTGCTCAACGACGACCGCCGCCACGCTCTCACCGTCACCACGCCTGCGACTGCCACGCCCTATCGCTGGCCCACCGTCCTCGAACATTATGAACGACTCCTCCGCGAGCACTGCCATGGAAACTAAACCCGTGAACACAACGAAGACCCCGACGTGCCCACTCTGCAGTGGATCGCGCCTGCGTCGCGTCTTCGAAGTGCAAACATGGGCCGCCTACGGGATTGAGAAATGCCGCGACTGTGGATTCGTCTTCGCATCGCCGCGTCCGTCGGCTGAAGAACTCGACCGCTTTTACACCTCCACTTACTTCGAGCGCGATCGGGCCACCAATCTCGGTTACGCAAACTATCGGTCGGTCGCGGAAGAGAATGCGCGCAGAATGTGGCACGAGTTCAAAGACATTCTCGGAGATCACACTGTTGCGCCGAAACGCGTGCTCGATGTCGGTTGCGCGACGGGCGGTTTCCTCGCCGAGGCGAAGGCCGACCAGTGGGAAGGCGTGGGTGTGGAGTTCTCGGAATTCGCGATCGATGTCGCGCGCCGAGAGTTCGGGCTCCACGTGTTGCAAGGCGATGTGTTTCATCCGGACCTCGCGGAGAAGAGCTTCGGCCTCGTCACCATGTGGCACGTCCTCGAGCACGTCATCGATCCGCTCGCGACGCTGGCCCAGGCGGCCAAGCTCCTCGTCCCCGGGGGACTTCTCTTCGTCGAGTTGCCGAACTGGTCGAGCGTCGGTCGCCGCGCTCGCGGCGTGCGCTGGAGCCAGCTCAAGCCGCCGGAGCACATCAACTTTTTCACGCCAACAACCCTCGCGCTCGCGGCGGAAAAGGCGGGGTTGAAGGTCGAGACGAGCACCAGCGCTTACCCATCGCTCGCGAATGAAGCCGCCGTCCAACGGCCCAGCCGCCCGCTGCATCAGGCAAAAGCGGTGATCGCCGCGGTAGCGAGCAAGCTCGATTGCGGGGGATACGTCCGCTTGCTCGCCAGGAAAGTTTGACCCGCGCCGCGCGTTGAACCCTCGACGCGCGTTGCACTGTTGCCAGCATGCCTTTTACTGAATTGATCGACCGCCCTTCTGCGACCGAGGGCGGCAGCCAGCCGCCGCGCGTACTGCTGCTGACTGACTCGGATGTCTTCGCCGGCACCGAGCGCCATCTTCTCGAACTCGCCGAAGGGCTCCGCGAACTCCGCGTCCCGGTCCGAATCGGCTGTCCGCACCCGTCCGTGCTCGGCACACGCGCCGCGGCGTCAGACCTTCCGACGGTGACGATTCAAAAAGGGGGGCTCTGGGACCGGCCAGCCATTCGCACCATCACGGACCTGCTCGTCGCCGGCGAGATCGACATCGTGCACGCACACAACGGTCGCACCGGTCTCTCCGCCGCAGTAAGCACTTCGCGCTCCGGTGTCGGCGCGAGCATTGCGACCCAGCATTTCATCGAGCCAGGCCGGCTCCGACAGGGTTTCATCCAGCGGACCCTGCGAGCGTTTGCCCATCGTTGGACGAACGCGCGGATCTCGCACTTCATTGCCATCTCCGGCGCAGTGCGCGACGCGATGCTCGAACGCCGCGACGCAGAGCCAGCCCGGATCACGATCGTCCCGAACGGAATCTCCGCCCCGGCTCCAGCATCTTCAGAGATTGCGAAGATCCGCACGGAATTCGGAATTCCCGCGGACGCACCGCTGATCGTCTGCGTCGCCAGACTCGAACGGGAGAAAGACATCCCGACGCTGATTTCCGCAATGCAAGCGGTGATCGCCACCACGCCGAATGCGCGCTGCCTCCTCGTCGGAGACGGCTCCGACCGCGCCGCCTTGCAGGCCCAGATCGACGCCGCGCATCTCTCCGCTGCCGTGACGCTCACTGGCTTCCGGCGGGACTCGCTCGCATTCATCGCCGCCGCCGATGTCTTCGTGCTTCCAAGTCTCGCCGAGCCCTTCGGCCTCGCGATCCTCGAGGCCATGGCGCTCGCGCGTCCAGTGGTTGCGGTGAACGCCGGTGGCCCACGGGAGATCGTCCTCGATCGCGAGACAGGCCGCCTTGTTCCTCCCGCCGATCCCCTGGCGCTCTCGGCCGCCATCACCGCATTCATGGCCGACTCCACGATGCGCTCGCAAATGGGCGAGAAGGGTCGCGACCGCTACTCGGAGTATTACACCACGCTCCAGATGGCTCGCGCGACGCTGGCCGTTTACGAACACGCCCTCACACTCCAGAGAGGTCGTTCGGTTGCCAAGCGTCGATGAAAGTCCTGCTCATTTCCCACACCTGCCAGTCTCGCGCGGAAGGTCAGCGCAAGGCGGAACAGCTCTCGCGGATCGGCGGGCTCGAACTCATGGTTCTCACTCCGGAGCGCTTCAATCACTACGGAGTCTGGAAAGACGCGGAGCCGCCGGAACAATCCGGATTCGCATTCACCGCGCAGACGGTCCGCTGGCCGTGGCTCGGGCCGGCACAGAATTACCTGCACTGGTATCCCGGATTGAAACAACTGCTGCGCGACTTTGCACCCGATGTCATCGACCTCTGGGAGGAGCCTTGGGCACTCGTCAGCGCGCACGCTTGCTGGCTCCGCAATCGCTTCCTCCCGCACACGCGGATCGTCATGGAGTCCGAGCAGAACCTGCTCAAGAGATTTCCGCCGCCTTTCTCGTGGATCGAATCCTACGTCATCGCAAACGCCGATCACGCCGTGGGCCGAAGCACCGAAGTCATCGAGATCCTGCGGGGCAAAGGTTACAAAGGGCCCGCGAATGTGGTCGGTAACGCCGTGGATGTGGAGTTATTCCGGCCCCTCGATCGGGCACAGTGCCGGCGTGAACTCGGATGGGACGGATTTACCGTGGGCTATGTCGGCCGCCTCGTGGAGCGCAAGGGTTTGCTGGATGCAGTCGAGGCTCTCGCCATTCTCCCGTCGGATGTGCGTTTGGTCTTCGCAGGTTCCGGCGAATTTCAGCCAGAACTCGAACGCCGCGTTGCGGAGTTGGGCAAAGAAAGCCAGGTGCAGTTCCTGGAAGCGCGGCCACTCGAGGCCTTGCCGCCAGTAATGAATGCGCTCGATGCGTTGCTTCTCCCATCGCGCACGGTCCCAAGCTGGAAGGAGCAATTTGGCCGCGTGATCATTGAGGCGCAGGCGTGCGGCACTCCGGTGATCGGATCCGATTCCGGCGCGATTCCGGAAGTGATCGCCGATGGGGGACTCACATTCCCCGAAGGCGACGCAAAGGCGCTGGCCGCGGCGATCCTTCTCTTAAAATCAAATCCCGACGAAGCACGCGCATTGGGTGGAAAAGGCCGGCAACAGGTCGAGACCAGTTACACGTGGGCCAAGGTCGCAGCGCAGATGCACGGTATTTACACCACCTTCAACCGACGCGCCGCCGCCGTGCAGCCCATCCTGGCCGGTGCGTAAGTCCATCCTCTATTTCGGGCACACGGCCAAGATGGGCGGCGGCGAGATTGCATTGCTAAACCTCTTGCAGACAATCGATCGCACGACTTTTGAGCCGCTCGTTCTCCTTGCGGCGGACGGTCCACTGCGTGCGAAGCTGCAGGCCGCGCGGATCGAAACTCACGTCCTGCCGCTCGCGGCGGGGGTGGTCGATACGCGCAAGGACAGTCTCGGTGGCAAAAGCGTCCTGCAATTCGGCGCGGTTTGGCAGGTATTCACTTACGTCCTTCGCCTGGCCGGGTTCATTCGGCGTCAGCGGATCGATCTCGTGCACACCAATTCTCTAAAGGCGGACATTCTTGGTGGCTTTGCCGCGCGACTCACGCGCACACCGGTGCTCTGGCATGTGCGCGATCGCATCGACCACGACTATCTCCCGGCGCGTGTGGTGCAGCTCTTCCGCTGGCTCTGTCGCTGGCTCCCCACTTTTGTCGTCGCCAACTCCCAGGCAACGCTGGACACCCTCGAACTTTCCGGCACGAACGCGGCCGTCGTGCACGATGGATTCCCCGGGGGTGCCGTGCCGGACGCAGGCAACTCAACCACTGCACCGGTGATCGGGCTCGTCGGTCGCATTACCGAATGGAAAGGACAGCATATCTTTATTGAAGCGGCAGCTGCGGTGCACCAACGCTATCCCGAAGTGCGATTTCAGATCATCGGGTCGGCGATGTTTGGCGAAGATGCGTATGAAGCCCGGATTCGCGCCATGGTTCGTGAACTGGGACTTCAGGACTGCGTCGAGTTCACGGGATTCCGCGCCGACGTGCAGGAATTGATCGGACGCCTGACTGTCCTCGTGCATGCCTCGACGACCGGAGAACCATTCGGTCAAGTCGTGATTGAAGGCATGGCGGCTGGCAAACCGGTCGTCGCGACGAGGGGCGGCGGCGTTCCGGAAATCGTCGTCGATGGCACCACTGGCTGGCTGGTCCCGATGGGCGAAGCGCAACCGATAGCCGACGCCTTGCTCCGGCTGCTTTCCGATCCAGCAGCCGCGGCGGCGATGGGTCAGGCCGGACGCGAGCGGGTCTCGGACGCCTTCACGATCCAGCACACCGCGCGTAAGGTGGAAGCGATCTACCGCAAGCTCCTGCCAGCCGCAACTTACGAGGATGCTCCAGTTTCGAGTCGGAACGCGGAACGCAAACACACCCCCGAACACGAACTTCAGTCAGTGCAGCAGCCAAATACAGAGGGATAGACATGAGTAACTCGCGGAAAATTCCAAACTTGAATCGGGACATCGGAGAAACCGACGGCGACATTGTTGAGATGCCACGCTCCTCAGTCGGCCTCGATGAAGCCCGACGCCGGGTGGCCATCGTCCACGATTGGCTCCCGCTTTACGGTGGCGCGGAACGGGTGCTGGAGCAGATCCTCGCCCTTTACCCGGAAGCCGACCTTTACAGCATCGTGGACTTCATTCCGCAGGGGAAACGGAAGTTTCTCCTCGATAAGGCAGTCCACACTTCATTCATCCAGAAGCTACCGGGTGCGAAACGGTTTTATCGAAACTATCTGCCTCTCATGCCGCTGGCGATCGAGCAGTTCGACCTTTCCCGCTACGACCTCGTCATCTCCAGCAGTTACGCCGTAGCGAAGGGTATTCTGACAGGTCCAGACCAACTCCACATCTGCTATTGCCATTCGCCCATTCGCTATGGGTGGGACTTGCAGAGTCAGTATCTCGAGCATGTCGGGGCGCGGAATCGTCTCGTCGTCTGGGGCGCACGCATCCTTCTCCATTACATTCGAATGTGGGACATGCGGACTTCGCACGGCGTGAATAGCTTCATCGCCAACTCCGCCTTCGTCGCTCGCCGCATCAAGAAGGTCTATGGCCGCGAAGCGCGGGTGATCTATCCTCCCGTGGATACGGCCGCATTCACCTTGGATTCAAACAAGGAGGACTTCTACGTCACCGCTTCACGCATGGTCTCCTATAAGAAGATTGACATGATCGTCGAGGCCTTCACCCGGATGCCGGAAAAGAAGCTCATCGTCATCGGCGACGGTCCGGATTTTAAGTCGATCAAGGCCAAGGCCGGCCCAAACGTGAAGCTGGTCGGCTATCAGGAGACGGCGGATTTCGTGGGTTACATGCAACGCGCGCGGGCCTTCATCTTCGCAGCGGAGGAAGACTTCGGCATCGTGCCGATCGAGGCTCAAGCCTGCGGGACACCGGTAATCGCGTACGCGCGCGGCGGCGTGACCGAGACCGTCGTGTCTGGTGAGACAGGCATCTTCTTCAAGGAGCAGACGTCCGCGTCTCTGCAGGCAGCGGTGCGTGATTTCGAAAATCATCGCGGTGGTTTGCATCCGGAGCGGTGCCGGATGAATGCCGAGCGTTTCTCCGTGGCGCGTTTCCGCAGGGAATTCTCGGCCTTTCTGGAACGCGAGTGGATCGCCTTCAAGTCGATGACCAATAGCGTGAACGACGTGTAGGCACAGAGCCGCCTACGACACAGATTGAGAGCGGCGGGCTTCGGCCCGCCGCTTTTTTTGCCCAAATCGCTCCGTTCCTTCTCCGTCCCTACGCGAGCTCCTCGGCCGGATACGTCCAGATTTCGCTGAGCGTCGGATGGTAATGCGGCACCCGTGCAAGGTCGCTGGCCGTCGCGTTGAAGTGCATTGCGACAGCGATCTCGTGGATCAATTCCGACGCTTCAGGGCCGACGCACGCGGCGCCGATGATGCGCCGCGAGTCCCGCTCGACGATCAGCTTCACGAAGCCGTCGGGCTCACCGCGGACAAGCGCCTTGCCGTGATCGGCAAAGAGATACTTCGCGGTGAGAAACGGGAGCCCCCGCTCCGCGCACTCGTGTTCGTTCAGCCCCAGCGTCGCGACCTGTGGTTGCGTGAAAATGGCGAGCAGCTTCAGACGGTAGTCGATCTCTTCGAGCGGGCCGTCGAGCTTGCCGAGCACCCGCGCGGCGTTGCGGGCGGCGATCTCGCCCTGCTGGATGGCGATGTGGACGATCTCGTAGGGTCCGCACACGTCGCCTGCGGCGAAAAGATGCGAGGCTCCGCACTGCTGCGTCGTCGTGGCCAGGATGCGTCCGCGCTCGATGGCGATATTCGCATTCTCCGCGGCGATACTTTCGAGCGCGGGGCGGCGACCCAGGGCGCAGATGATCCGCTCGCCGTCCGCGAAGCGCTCGGCACCACCTTCGTGAAAGATCACGCGCGCTCCGGAGTGGGTGCGCTCGGCGCGGATGAGGGTCGTGCCTCGATGGATCACAATGCCACGGCGTTCGAGCGAGTCGGTGAGCGCGGTGGCGATGTCGGCGTCGCTGCCGGTGAGGAGTTGCGGGCCACGCTGGATCACGGTGACTTTCGACCCGACCCCGCCGTAAAAGCTCGCCACCTCCAACGCGATCGCGCCGCCACCCAGGATGACGACGGATGCCGGGATGGTCTCCGCGTCGAGCACATCGTCGCTCGTCCAGGCGCCAGTTTCGCGGAGGCCCGGCAGATCGATCCATTGCACGACGGAGCCCGTGGCAATGACGAATGCACGCGCCGTGAGTCGCCGCAGGCCGCCATCGCGCAGCCGCACCTCGACGGTATGCGGATCGACGAAGCTCGCAGCGCCACGGATGAACTCGAAGCGCCGGTCCTCGAGCTGTCCGCGTCGGTAGTCCGCGAATTCACCGATGAGCCGCCGCTTGCGCGCGCGGATCGCGGGGCCGTTCGCGGCGATGAACTCTGCGTGCAATCCAAACTCGCTCGCGTGCCGGATGGCTTCAGCGCGGTGCCCGGTCTCCAGCAGCGTCTTGCTCGGCATGCAGCCCCGCAGGATGCAGAGGCCGCCGACTTCGGTGCCTCCTTCGATCACCGCGGATTTCAGGCCGAGCCGGACAGCGGTGGAGGCCGCCGCGTATCCCGCACTGCCACCACCGATGACGAGGAAATCAAAGTCGGGTTCGTTCATACGTGCCAATCAACCGCCAAGACCGGCGGCAAACACGCGAAAATGTGTGCCGCGCATCACGGCGTCATCGCAGGTTCAGCGTCCTTCACGCGGAAGAGCTTGAAGAACTGGTTGGTGAAAACGCAGGTGAACGCGGCGCTGCCGAGCTCGTCCAGTTCGACGCGCTCGGCCAGCGCCAGCAGCTTCGCTTTTAGCTCCGGGCTGGCATCACGGAAGTCGTCCGCCGAGGCGCGCTCTCGAGGGTGGCCGCGCTCGTGCATCGCTACGCCCCAGGGCGAATCCGGCACCGCACCTCCGAGCAGCGGCCCGTAGGCTTTGACCAACCGCGAAACGCCATCTTCATCGGCGCCATCGGTGACGATCCATCGCACGCCGAGCCGGCGGGCGATCGTTTCCGCCGTGGCCGCATCGGGAGTGAGGTAGAAACGCGCGGTTTCCATCGTGCCGGCGAGCGCTTGGTGCGAGCTGCCCGCGACCCCGGGCTGCCGCGACCAGTACGCGATCGCCGGCGAGAGCCACCACGGCGCCAGGAACGCGCCCGTCTCCGCGGCGCGCATCCGTGTCGCGACTTCGCGGAGCTTCACGCCTTCCGCGCTTCGCTCCTCGCGACCTTTCGCCGCGAGGCGGTCTGGATAGAGCATCGCGTCCCACGCCTTCGCCACCGGCCAGAGGGTGAGCAGGAAAACGGCGGCACCGAACCAGGCGATTTTTCCTCCTGCGGCCACCGCGGAGCCCGGTGCTTTCAGGCCGCCTTTGCGACGCGCCGCGGCGTTTCTCGCCGCCGCCAAGCATTGCTCCACGACGCCGAGCTGTCTCGGCAGCGACATGGCAAAAACCAACGCGAGAAAGTAGCCCCAGCGGAGCTGCCACAGTGTGAGCCCGAGCAGGAGCAGCAGCAGCGCAAGCACCGCAGCCATTCTCCGATCCGTCCGCGCCGCCAGCCCGAGCAGGAAGGGCGACAGCACCGCGAGCGCGCCGAGCCATTGCAGGAGCGTCGGTGCGCGAAGGTCGAGGTGCCGGAGCTCGCCGATCGTCGTCTGCCACGCCGCGAAGGCCGCGCGGGCGCTGGGATCCGGCCAGACCACGCGCCAGCCGTCGATCATCACTGCGACGAGCAGCGTTCCCGCAAACACCGACCAGCCCACACGACACTCGCGAGCCGCGAAGCGCCACCGATTGCCCACCCACCAGCAGACCAGCGCCACCACGAGCAGCACGAGCGGTTCATAAAGCGACACCCATAGAGCCGCCGCCCACGAGACTGCAGCCGCAATGCTCCAGCGGAGAAGCAGAGGCGCCACGTTCGGTCCATAGGACACCGGACGTGGCGCTTCGTCTTTTCCGAGCAGCGCGCTGATCCGCCATTCCGCACCCAGCGCCACGGCGAGCAGCAGCACGACGAGCGACTGGTGATCCGGCCGACCGAGCGAAGTCCCGTGGACCAGCACCGGGCTCACTGCAAAAAGCAACGGAGCCGCCCACGCGCACACCGCGCCAGAAGGAGTGTCCGGTCCGCAGTCGCGGCGCGCCCACCAGCCGAGCCACCCGCACGTCAGCACACCGAGCAGCGGCGACACCAGCGCCCCGGCCAAATCGAGCGTCTGATCGCGCAGCAGACTCGTGCCCTGCCGATCCACGATCCGCAAGGCGAGATCCGTGATCTTCTTCCCTGCCACGATGAGCCAGTCGAGCGGCGCAGTCGTGTGGGGCATGGTGCCATGCGGGAAGTTCTCGAAGTCGTGATGCCGGATCACCAGGCCGTGGCCGTCGGCGATGAGCGCGGCACGCGTCATCCGCGAGTAGCAATCCGCATCCACAAAATAGATCCGGCCGGCGACAAAAACGTCGGTGAGATTCCAGCACCGCGCGGCAAAGGCGAGAGCGCAAATGGCGGTCAAAAGGAGGGGCCAGAGGAGGCGTTTCAAGGGATGCATTTCAGCGCCACCCGGCAGAAATGTCTCCACCAATATATTGTGGTCACGTTTTGAAAGAGGCCCAATATTTTGCGGAAACTGCCCGCAAACGGGTCAAAAAACCCCTTGTGAGCAGCTACCCCTCTCCCTAGGATTTTGCCCCACCCTTTTTGCCCCTTCCCATATGGCCGATTCCGACGCTCCCACACCGCCCAAAAGCGAGACCGCTTCCAAAAAATCCACCTACGACGCCGATGACTTGAGTTCCCTGAAAGGGCTCGAAGCGGTGCGTAAAAAACCTGGCATGTACATCGGTGGCACCGACGAGCGGGCGCTGCATCACTGCGTCTCCGAAGTGCTCGACAACTCGGTCGATGAATTCCTCGCCGGGCACTGCACGCACATCGACGTGACCATCCACAGCGACGGCTCCATTTCCATCCGCGACAACGGGCGCGGCATCCCGGTCGATATCAACAAGGAGGAAGGCATCCCCGGCGTCGAACTCGTGCTCACCCGACTGCACTCCGGCGGCAAATACGGCCAGGGGAACTACGAGTACTCCGGCGGCACCCATGGCGTCGGTGCGAAGTGCGTGAACGCAGTATCGGAATGGTTCAAGGTCGAGGTGACCCGCGACGGGAAGATCCACGCGATGTCCTTTGAGCGCGGCGTGACCAAGCAGCAGCTCCACGTCATCGCCGAGGTGA
>JANPIS010000286.1:0-4787 GCA_031425095.1 Chthoniobacteraceae bacterium | reverse complement strand
GCTCGGCACTCCCATCGCGCCGATCGATGACGCCGGCCACGTGAACCCTTATCCTCTGATGCGCCTGACGGCGAAAAGCGCGACGGGCGCGGTGCTCGCGAAGACTGACGTGGTGCTGCCGGTCTCCGGCGAGATGAATTGTCGGGCGTGCCACAGCTCCGGCTCCGGTCCCGCCGCGAAGCCCGGCGCGGGTTGGGTCAATGATTCGCACCCTTCTCGCGATTACCGGCTCAATGCGCTGCGACTGCACGATGAGAAGCAGCTCGCGAATCCCATCTTTCAAGCAGCGCTCGCTGCAAATGGCTTCGACCCTGCCGGCCTTTATGTCACCGCCACGAGCGGCGGGCGTCCGATCCTCTGCGCGATCTGCCATGCGTCCGAAGCGCTCGGCACCCCGGGCGCGCCCGGCACTCCGCCGCTGACGCGTGCGATGCACGCGAAGCACGCCGATGTCGTGAATCCGGAGAATGGGTTGCCACTTAGTAGCGTCGCCAATCGCAGCGCGTGTTACACATGCCATCCTGGCTCGACCACCCGCTGCCTGCGTGGCGCGATGGGTGGGGCCGTGGCGAGCGATGGCAGTGCGGCGATGCAATGCCAGAGCTGTCACGGCACGATGACCCAGGTGGGTGCGGCGGATCGTATCGGATGGCTCGACGAGCCGCAGTGCGGCAATTGCCACACCGGCACTGCCACCCAGAACAACGGACTCATCCGCTACCTCACGGTCTTCGACACGGACGGCAAACGCCGCCAGCCGGTGAATCCCACTTACTCCACAAACGCAAATACGCCCGGCGTGGACCTCTCGCTCTACCGCTTTTCCAAAGGACACGGCGGCCTACAATGCAGTGCGTGCCATGGCTCGACGCACGCTGAATATCCCGCCACCCATCGCAACGACAACAACCAGAGCGTGCAGCTCCAGGGCAATGTGGGCGTGCTCACCGATTGCCTCGCCTGCCACGCCACGATGCCGGTGACGACCACCGGCGGCCCGCACGTCATGCATCCCATCAGCGAGAACTGGGTGGACGATCACGCCGATCGTGCGCGTGCCGTCGGCCTTGTGGTGTGCCAGAGCTGCCACGGCACGGATTATCGCGGCACGGTGCTCTCTCGCGCGCAGGGCGACCGGAGCTTCACGACGAAGACCGAATACGGCACGCCGAAGCGGTTCTGGCGCGGGCAGGAGATTGGCTGCTACGAGTGCCACAATGGTCCGGGTGAAAGTAATCGCAGCACCCGCACCCGGCCCACGGTGAGCAATGGCACACTCGCCGTCGCCGAAGCTGCATCCGCGTCGCTCTCGCTCAGCGCCACCGGCACTGGCCTGGTGCGCATCGTGGCCCAGCCGGCACACGGCGCCGTCGCCCTCAATGGCCGCGTGGCCACCTACATCCCCGAGCCCGGATTCGCCGGCCCGGACTTGTTCACCTTCGCCGCCAGCGACACCGGCGGCTACGTGGATTCCGCGAGCCCGGCCCGCGTTTCCGTGACCGTCGGCGACGCCGCGGCGCTCGCCACGCGCGACCGCGACGGCGACGGCCTCAGCGACTTCCTCGAGTATGGGCTTGGCCTCCTGCCGGATTTCCCGTCGGTGAGCGGCGCGAAGAATCCGACGCTGCAATCCATCGGAGGGACGAACTACCTCACCCTCGACATCACCCGCTTCCAGCCACCGCCGGATGCCTCCGTCTCGATCGAAGTCTCGAGTGATCTCGTGAACTGGTCACCAGCCACGGTCCTCACGAACACCTCATCGCAACTTCGGGCGCGCGACCCATTGCCCGCGGCAAGCAGTGCGCATCGATTCATGCGCGTGAAAGCCACGCGACCGTGAATCGGAGGCAAATCTGCTCGCAGCGCGATCCTTCCGCCTGATTCTGCCATCGGCTGCCGCGAAGCGCGGGTGCACCGGAGGAAATGGCTCCTGAGGTAGGGATCGAACCTACGACCGATCGGTTAACAGCCGATTGCTCTACCGCTGAGCTACTCAGGATTTTCCGAAAACGGGGCGTATAGATGGCGCACCCGGCTGTGCCGGGCAATCCTTTTTTACGACGAACCGGGCTACTTCGCCCACTCGTTCTGCCGTAGCCAGAAGAGCAGGTCTTTGGCCCAGGGATGCACGTCGTCGGCGGGGATGCCATTCTTGCCGCTGCTCAGGCCGATGCCGTGCGGGCCGCGCTCATAGACGTGGAAATCGAAAGGGACGCCGGCTTTGCGGAGCGCGGCCACGAATTGCATGGAATTTTCCACGGGCACGGCTTTGTCCTCCATGGTGCTCCAGACGAAGCAGGGCGGAGTGTCTTTCGTCACCTGCTTTTCGTTCGAGAGCAGTTCGACGAGCGCGGGGTCAGGGTTTTCGCCGAGGAGGTTTTTCTTCGAGCCCTGGTGCGTAAATTCGCCGAGGGTGACGACGGGATAGCAGAGGATGCCGAAGTCGGGGCGCGAGCTCTGGCGCTCGATCGGGTCGGCGGCGTCCGCGATGCCGGCATCGAAGTGCGTGACGGCGGTGGAGGCGAGGTGCCCGCCAGCGCTGGAGCCCATGATGCCGACGCGCTTGGGATCGATCTTCCACTCGGCGGCTTTTGAGCGAGTGAGGCGGAGGGCGCGCGCGGCGTCGCCGAGCATGATGGGGTGGCGATAGCCGGCGGAGCCGAGGCGGTACTTCAGGACGAAGGCGGCGACGCCATTTTGCGCGAGCCACTCCGCGTAGCCCGCACCTTCGTGCGGGGCGAGGCCGCCGTAGCCGCCGCCGGGACAGACGACGATGGCGGTGCCGGAGGCCTTGTCAGGCGAGGGAAGATACGGCGTGAGCGTCGGGATGTCCTTTTCACTCGTGCCGAGCGCGCCGGGAGCGCCGCTGGGCCAGAGTGGGAGTGGGTCGAGGGGGGCGGCCTCGACGGCGACGGCGAGGAAGAGGGATGCGAGCAAGGTGGAGCGCAGCATGGTGAAGGGGCTGTCGGGGATCACAGGCCGGAGGCCTTGTGTCACGAGATTTCCGGCACGACGTAGGGCTTGCGGTAGTCGCGGGTGAGGAGCTTGTCGGCGGCTGCGTTGTCGATGAAGCGCTCGGTCGCGGGGTTCATCTTGAGGAATTCGCCGAGGGTGAGTTTGTCCACCTTCAGATCGACGCCGTTTGCTTCGAGATGAGGGACGAGGCGTTCGAGGGAGTCCATGGCCTCCTTGTTGCCTTTGATCTTCTCGCGCATTTCGTCGGGCGTGGATTTTTTCCCGACGAGGTGGGAGATATTGCCGGTGTGGCAGAGGGCGCTGGAGATGTGGCCGTCGAGGATTTTGCCGTTGAGGTCGGCGGCTTTCCGGCTGCGGACGCACTCGATGAAGTTCACGAAGTGATCCTCGGTGCTGCGATCGGCGCCGGCTTCCTTGCCGAGCTTTTCCACGAGAGCGCCGTCCTTGTCGTAGATGTAGGCGTCGCTGTAGTTCGGGCATTCGATGTGCCCGTTCTCGAACTGCACGATGACGCCGACGCTGACCTTGCGGTATTTGTCCATGGCCTTGGAGCCGGTCTTTTCGGGAAGGCCGCGCACCTCAAAAATCAGCGGCGCCTTCTCGTAGTCATGCACGATGAACTGGGAGTTCGGCGTCTCGCCATCGTCGATGTAGCCGAGGCGTCCACCGACGGAGAAGACCTTCGGCGACAGCGCCTGCTCGCCGAGGAATCGGCGCGCGATATCCATCTGGTGGATGCCCTGGTTGCCGAGGTCGCCATTGCCGGTGGCCCAGATCCAGTGCCAGTCGTAGTGGAATTTCGTGCGCATCACCGGCGCCATCGGGGCGGGGCCGCACCAGAGATCGTAGTCGATATCCTCGGGCACCGGCTGCGGGCCATCCACTTTGCCGATGCTCGGACGCGGCTTGTAGCAGAGGCCGCGGGCATACTTGAGCTTGCCGAGGGTGCCGCCCTTCGCCCACTTCACCGCTGCCGCGAGGCCGGTGGCGGAGCGGCTCTGCACGCCCATCTGCACGATGCGGTTGTACTTTGTCGCGGCATTCACGAGCTGACGGCCTTCCCACACATTGTGCGACACGGGTTTCTCGACGTACACATCCTTGCCGGCCTGGCAGCCCCAGATGGCGCCGAGCGAGTGCCAGTGGTTTGGCGTCGCGATGGAGATGGCATCGACTTCCTTGCTCTCGAGCAGTTTGCGGATGTCCTGGAAGGTCTCGACGGTGATGTTCTTGGCCGCCATCTGCGCGACACCTTTTTCGAGCACCTTTTTGTCCACGTCGCACAGCGCCACGATGCGGACGCCCTTCTGATCCTTGTAACCTGAGATGTGCGCATTGCCGCGGCCATTGAAGCCGATGATGGCGACGCGGATGTCGGAGTTCGCACCCGGTGCCTGCGCGCGGACGCGGGCGGAGAGGGAGACGGTGGCGGCTGTGGCGAGGGATCCTTTGAGGAATGTGCGGCGAGTGAGTTGAGGCATGGGTGGGGTGCGGGTGAGTAGGGGAGTGGGAGAAAGGATTACTTCACGAGCTTCACGTAGTCCGCGTAGCGATCGGCGACTTTGGCCTGCTCGGCGTCGCCCTCGTGAAAGTAGAAGCGGTAGCGGAAGGTGGCGCTCTTGCCGGCGGGGATCGTGTATTCGCCCGCGGCTTTGTCCGGCAGCTTTTCAAACTGCGCCTGACCGAACGGATTGGCCGCAAAGAGCCCATAGACCCGCACGTGCCACCAGGTCGGGAACCGGGGATTCTTCGGGTGATCGAACATCGCGACGCCGACCGTCTTGCCTTCCACGGGGCCGAAGTAGTCG
>JANPIS010000285.1:0-4448 GCA_031425095.1 Chthoniobacteraceae bacterium | reverse complement strand
GTGCAGTATCCGGTGTGCAATCCGAGCCGCACTTCGATGCTCACGAGCACGCGACCGGAGGTGAATGGCGTGACGGGCAACGGCACTTTCTTCCGCGAAAAAATGCCGGACATCGTGACGCTGCCGGAGCTCTTCCGGCAGCATCGGGCGGCGGCGGTTTCTTACGGGAAAATCTACCACGCGGGTGGGACCGAAGGGCAGGCGGAGAATCGCTTTCTCGACAACGGAAAATCGTGGGACGAGGCGAAGATGTTCAAGGCGACGAAGCTCGGCAACACGGGGCCGCGGCGGAATCTGACAGGAGGTGCTTTGAAGTGGTGCGAAGTCGCGGATCTCGAGGGCGGGGATGACGATCAGTCCGACGGGCAGACGGCGCAGCAGGCGATCGCGGCGATGGAGCGGCTCGCGGGGAAGCCGTGGTTTATCGGGGCGGGGTTTCATCGGCCGCACGATCCCTTTGTCGTGAACAAGCGCTACGTGGCGATGTTTCCGGCGGGTTCGCTGAAGCTGAATGTCGATCCGGCGGATGCGACGCCGCTGCTCAAGCAATCGCTCGGCGGCGGCGCGTTTGAGCAAGCCTTCGCGAAGTTCAACGACACGGATCGGATGGATTTCCTGATGCACTACTATGCGGGCGCTTCGCAGACCGATGCGCAGGTCGGGCGGCTCATGGAGACGATGGATCGGCTGCAGCTCTGGGAAAAGACGGTGGTCATCTTTGTGGGCGATCACGGCTACCATCTCGGCGAACGCGGTTGGTGGAATAAGAACACGCTCTTCGATCGCTCGTGCCGCGCGCCGTTGCTCATCGTCGCGCCCAGCGTGAAGCCGGCGGTGTGTGGCAGTCTCGTCGAGTTTCTCGATATCTATCCGACCGTCGCCGGGCTCTGCGGGCTCGCGGTGCCGGCCACGGTGAAAGGGCAGAGCCTCGCGCCGCTGCTCGCGGATCCGGCGAAATCGATTCGCGACACCGCGCTCACGCACATCGTGCGCGGGCCAACGGTGACCGGCTTTTCGCTGCGCACCGATCGCTGGCGCTACACCGAGTGGAGCGATGGCGGTCGCGAACTCTACGATCACGAGACCGATCCGGAGGAATGGCACAACGTGGCCGAGCTTCCGACGAATGCTTCCATTCTCGCCGGATTGCAGAAACGATTGGCGGCGCGCCGTTGAGCTGGCGTCCGTTCACACCACAGTCCCCGCACTCATTCCATGCCCATCATATCCGCTTCTCAGGCAAAGACTGAATACGATGTCGCCATCATCGGCTCCGGTGCCGGCGGCGGGCAGATGGCTTACACGCTCACGCTCGCCGGACTGAAGTGCGTGATGCTGGAGGCGGGGCGGAATTACGATCCGATGACGGAGACGCCGATGTTTCAGCGCGGCGATCAGGCTCCGCTGCGCGGTGATAAGACGCCGGAGAAAAACTTCGGCTTCTACGATGCGACGATCGATGGCGGCTGGGAGGTGCCGGATGAGCCTTACACGCAGGCTTCGGAGAAAGAAGAGGAGCAGTTCATGTGGTGGCGGACGCGGATGCTCGGCGGGCGCACGAATCATTGGGGCCGCATCTCGCTGCGCAATGGGCCTTACGACTTCAAGCCGCGGACGCGCGATGGGTTGGGCTTCGACTGGCCCGTGAGTTACCACGACGTGGATCCTTATTACACGAAGGTCGAGATGCTCATCGGCGTCTATGGCACGAACTCGGGAATGGAGAATACGCCGGACTCGCCAGACGGCGTGTTACTCCCGCCGCCGAAAGGTCGCGTCGCCGAACTGCTCTCGCAGAAGTATGGAAAGAAGCTCGGCATTCCTTTCATGCCGATCCATCGCGCCGTGCTGACCAAGGCGCTCGATTGGGAGAACATCCCGCAGAAGCTGCATCCCGGAAATGAAAGGGCGCAGAAGATCGTCGCGGAAGCGATGCGCGCGCGGGCGGCGTGTTTCTGGGCCACGGACTGCGGCCGCGGCTGCTCGATTCGTGCGAATTACCAATCGACAACGGTGCATCTTCCGCCCGCGCTGGCGACGGAGAATCTCGACATCATCCCGAATGCTCACGCCCGCGAAATCCTGATGGGTGCGGATGGCAAGGCGACCGGCGTGCTCTTCATCGACAAGACCGATGGCCGCGAGCAGCGGGTGAAAGCGAAGGCGGTGGTGATCGCGGCGAGCAGCGGCGAGACCGTGCGCATCCTGCTGAATTCGAATGGCGGCAAGGGCGTCGCGAACTCGAGCGGGCTTGTCGGCAAGTACATCATGGACACGGTCGGCACCGGCGTGAGCGGGCACATCCCGATGCTGGAGAATTGTCCGCCGCATAATGAGGACGGCGCGGGTGGGTCGCACTTCTACTCGCCGTGGTGGCTCTACAAGGAGCAGGCGGCCGGTAAGATGGATTTCCCGCGCGGTTACCACATCGAGATGGGTGGCTCGCGGAATATGCCGATGGGTGGCAATCCGGTGCCGGATGATCTTACGCTCGGGAGTTATGGGTCGAAGTTTAAGGAAGAGGCGCGGCGTTATTACGGTTCGTTTGTCGGTTACTCGTGCCGCGGCGAGATGATCCCGAATGAAGGCTCCTTCTGTGAGCTCGATCCAACGGTGAAAGACAAGTGGGGCGTGCCGGTGCTGCGCTGGCACTGGAAATGGAGCGAGCACGAGCTGAAGCAGGTAGCCCACGCGCGCCGGACTTTTTCGGAACTCATCGAAGCCATGGGTGGCACGGTGCGCACTCCAAAGTCCGACGATCCGCTTTCCTACATCGAGGCCGGCGGGAAAATCATCCATGAAGTCGGCGGCGCGATCATGGGCGACGACGCGAAGAAATCCGTCTGCAATCAATGGAACCAGACTTGGGACGTGAAGAATCTCTTCCTCTCCGACGGCTCTCCTTTCCCATCCAACGCCGATAAGAACCCGACGCTAACCATCATGGCACTCGCCTGGCGCACCGGCGACTACCTCATCGAGCAAGCCCGCAAAGGAGCGCTGTAACCAGGCACCCGCATGAACAACGAATCCCGTCCCCGCCTTTCCCGTCGCGAAGTGCTCAAGTGGTTCGCCGCCGCCAGCGCGGCCATGTCCGTGAGCGAGCTGGAACTCTTCGCGCAGAGCGGCACGACCGCCGGCCTCGCCAGCAAGGGCTACGGCACCGACCCGAATCTGATGAAGGACTACAAGCCCGGCGACGCCTGGCCGCTCATCCTCGACGCCAAGGAGCGCACCACCGTGAAGACGCTCTGCGACATCTTGATCCCCGCCGACGATCTCGGACCGGCCGCGAGCGCGGTGGGTGTGCCCGAGTTCATCGACGAATGGGTAAGCGCACCGTATCCGATCCAGACCGCCGATCGCCCGATGATCTTGGAAGGCCTCGCCTGGCTCGACGCCGAGGCGCAGAAGCGTTTCCAGAAAGACTTCGCCGCGCTCGACGCCGCGCAGCATCGCGCGATCTGTGATGAGATCTGCAATCGCGAAACGGCCGCAGCGGAGTTCAAGAGGCCCGCGCAGTTTTTCCTCAAGATGCGGAGCCTCAGTGCGGGCGGATACTTCAGCACGCCCGATGGCTGGAAGGCCATCGGCTACGTCGGCAACATGCCGCTCGCGAGCTTCGATGGCCCGCCGAAGGAAGTGCTCGAGAAGCTGGGGCTCGAGCAGACTGTGAAGTAGCGGCGCGCTAATTCGTTGCGTGCTCGCACACGCTCGATTCCCATCACTTACCCCAAAACCTACCCCTCCATGCCCACCCCTACTCGCCGCACCTTCCTCAAGTCCACCCTCGCCGCCGGCGTCGCGCCGCTCTTCCTGCCGTCGCGCATCTGGTCCGCCGAGACGAAGCCGAATTCGCGCATCAACTTTGCCGTCATCGGCTACGGCAAACAGGCGCGCGGATTGATGAGCGGGCTCATGGCGAAGCCGGAAGCGCAGGCCGTGGCGGTGTGCGACGTGGACACGACGCGCCGCGAGGATGGGAAGAAAGCCGCCGAGGATTTCTACGCGAAGAAGACCGACGCGAACTACAAAGGCTGCACGGCGTACAACGACTTCCGCGAACTGCTGGCGCGGAAAGACATCGACGCCGTGGTCATCGCCACGCCGGATCACTGGCACGCGCTCATCGCCATCGCGGCGGCGGAGGCGGGGAAGGACATCTACTGCGAGAAGCCGCTCACGCAGACGATTCACGAGGCACGCTCGCTCGTCGATGCGGTGCGGAAAAATGGGCGCGTCTTTCAGACCGGTTCGATGCAGCGGTCCTCGCGGGAGTTTCGGGTCGCGTGTGAACTCGTGCGCAATGGAGTGATCGGCAATGTGTCGCGCGTGACGACGGGCTTCGGCGGTCCGGCGAAGCCGTGCGATCTGCCGGGGCAGGAGATGGAGAAGGGGCTCGACTGGGATCTGTGGCTCGGGCCGGCGCCGCAGCGGGAGTTCAATGA
>JANPIS010000284.1:0-5236 GCA_031425095.1 Chthoniobacteraceae bacterium | reverse complement strand
ACGCCGCTGGAACTCGCCTCGCGCCGCGAGCGTCTGGAGCTTTACCGCAATCAGCGCGTGTATCGGCTGCCCATTACGGTGGCGGAGCCGCCCCAGCCTTCGGCGAAAGAGCGCGTCTCTCGCGTGGAGGAAATGCTGCGCACCGGCAATTACGGCGGGGCGATGGCCCTGCTCGAGGAAGCCATCCGCCACACCGTCACGCCGCCCGCCTCGGCGCTGATCGCTCTGGCCTGGCTGCTCGCCACCTGTCCCGACGATGCCCATCGCGACGGCGCTCGAGCGGTGACGCTCGCGCGGAAAGCGCTGGCTCAGGGTGGCGGCGCCGGGGCCCGCGATGCGCTCGCGGCAGCCCTCGCGGAGACGGCCGATTTCCCCGGTGCGGTCGAGGCGGCGCAGCTGGCGCTCGATCTCACCAGCCCGGATGATACCGGGGAGATCACCCGCCGGCGGACGCGCCTCGAGCATTACCGCAACGCTGGAGTCTGGCGGCTGCCCCCGGCCAAAGTCGCGACGCCCGCGCCACGCACCAGTTTTCGGTAGCCCGTGCGAACCGCCGTGAGTGCCCGCCACACGCTCGCTCTCCTGCTCATCGCCCTCGCGCTGTCGGACTCCCGACTCGACGCGGCGAGTGAACTCCATCCGGACCTCGCACGAGCGCTCGTGCAGATCGAGTCGGCGCTAAAATTGGGCGACGTGCCGATAGCCCGCGCGATCGCCGATCAGGCCATCATCGCCCATCCGAAGAGCTGCCAGCTCTGGACCCTGCGGGCCGCTGCCAATCTCGCGGTGCGCGACTGGTCCTCGGCGATCGCGGACTGCACGGTGGCTCTGCAGATCGATCCCCGCGCCGTGCTCGCGCTGAATCACCGCGGCGGGGCGTATCTCGCGCAAGATGAACCGCAAAAGGCGCTGGCGGATTTCGAAGCCGTGCTCGCGATCGAGCCACGGCATCCCGTGGCGCTCACCTACCGCGCCCAGATTCGACGTATCAAGGGCGACCTCTTCCGCGCTCTGGAAGACGCGAATCTGGCGATCACCTCGGACTCGAACAACGCCGCGGCATACACCGAGCGCGCCGCGATTCGCTCCGCGCTGGGCGACGTCACCGCGGCTCTGGAGGATTGCTCGAGCGCCCTGACCATCGGCGGCCTCCGCGAGCACGCGCAGCATCTCCGCGGCATGCTCTTTCTCCAGCAAGGCAACTACCCACGCGCGCGCGACGACTTCGAGGAACTGCTCGCCGGCGGGACGGAATTCAGCGCCACGGCTCGCGTGCAGCTCGCGTGGATCCTCGCCACGGCGCCGGATGCCGACGTCCGCGACGGCGCCCGCGCCAGCCGCCTCGCGCACGAGGCCGTCGCCCGCACGACGACGCCCGATGCCTCCGCGCTCGACGCGCTCGCCGCCGCCGCCGCGGAGCTCGGCGACTTCACCGGCGCCCTCGCCGCGGCACACCGCGCCGTCTCCGCGACACCGCCGACGCAGACGAAAGAACTCGCCGCCCGCCGCGAACGCATCGACGCCTACCTCGCCGGGCACGCGCACCGCCTGCCGACCGCCCCGCCCGCGCCGTAGCCACGCGGTCCGCGCCACTTTCGTCGGCGGCTGCGCCAATCGCGCCCAATGACCGCGCCAGCCTGGCGCGTTAAATCCACGCTCCCTTCTGGACAAAGGAGGGACAGCATTCTGCTCAAGTCTGCGCCACACTCCCCGACACCCTTATGAGACCCGACCGATTCACCATGAAGATGCAGGAGGCCTTCCAGGCCGCGCAGGATCGCGCGAGCAAGGCTGGCCACGCTGAGATCTCCAACGAACACTTTCTCCTCGCCCTCCTCGAACAGCCGGAAGGAGTCGTCCGACCGCTGTTCGAGAAGATGGGCGTCCCGGCGAAGTCGCTCGAAGATTACCTCCACCTCGAGCTTTCCCGCCGCGCTTCCGCGCAAGGTGGACAAGTTTCCCTCGGCCGCGAGCTCTCGCTCACGATCGAAAACGCCGAGAAGGAAATGGCGAAGCTGAAGGACGAATACCTCAGCGCCGAGCACTACCTCCTCGCGCTCTCGGAAGCCGCGTATCCGCTCGCGCAAATGCTCCGCAAGAGCGGCATCGAGCGCGCCAAGCTCATGCAGGCACTCCAGCAGGTGCGCGGCTCGCAGCGCGTCACCGATCAGAATCCCGAGGGAAAATATCAGACGCTGGAGAAATACGGGCGCGACCTCACGGAGCTGGCGCGCCGCGGAAAGATCGATCCGGTCATCGGCCGCGACGGCGAGATTCGCCGCACGATGCAGGTCCTTTCGCGCCGCACGAAAAACAACCCCGTGCTCATCGGCGAACCGGGCGTCGGCAAGACGGCGATCGTCGAGGGGCTCGCGCGCCGCATCGTCAGTGGCGATGTGCCGGAGTCGTTGAAGAATCGGCGCATCGTCGCGATGGACATCGGATCGATGCTCGCAGGCGCAAAGTTCCGCGGGGAATTCGAGGATCGGCTGAAGGCTTTCCTGAAAGAAGTCACGGACTCCCAGGGCGAGATCATCCTCTTCATCGATGAGCTGCACACGATCGTCGGCGCTGGCGCGAGCGAGGGTGCGGTCGATGCCTCGAACATGCTCAAGCCGCAGCTCGCCCGCGGCGAACTGCGCACGATCGGCGCGACCACTCTCGATGAATATCGCAAGTATATCGAGAAGGACGCCGCGCTCGAGCGCCGCTTCCAGCCGGTGATGGTCAATGAACCGAGCGTGGAAGACACCGTCGCGATCCTGCGCGGCCTCAAGGAGCGCTATGAAGTGCATCACGGAGTGCGCATCCAGGATTCCGCGATCGTCGCCGCCGCCGTGCTCTCGCATCGCTACATCAGCGACCGCTTTCTGCCTGACAAAGCCGTGGATCTCGTGGACGAAGCGGCGAGCCGCCTGAAGATCGAACTCGATTCGATGCCAACGGAGATCGACGTGATCGAACGCGACATCATGCAGCGCGAGATGGAGCGGCAGGCGCTCAAGAAGGAGAAGGACGCCGCGAGCAAGGAGCGGCTCGGGAAACTCGAACGCGAACTCGCCGACCTGCGCGAAAACAGCGCTGCCCTGAAAGCGCAGTGGCAGAAGGAAAAGTCCGTGGTCGATGAATCTCGCAAGGTGAAGGAAGCGCTCGAAGCCGCGCGCACGGAACTCGAGCGCGCCCAGCGGACGGGCGACCTCGGCAAAGCCAGCGAGATCCAATACGGCCGCATCCCCGAGTTGGAGCGCCAGCTCGCGGTAGCTGCGGCGTCCCCGCCGCAGGCAGTGCCGGCGGCGTCCTCGCCGCCAGACCCCTTTCATCCCTTCGATCCGAAGGGCGCCGTTTCCCAACTCCGCGGCACCAATCTGCCGCACTGGCGCCAGGATGGCGCAACGTACTTCGTCACCTGGCGCACCGCCGATTCCCTGCCGCGCGAACGCGTCGAGCAGTGGCTCACCGAGCGCGCGGAATGGATGCGCACCCACCCCGAGCCATGGGACGCGGCGACCGAAAAGCAGTATCGGGAGCAGTTCTCCGCGAAGTGGGAGCAGTGGCTGGACGAAAGCCACGGCGAATGCCTCCTCGCCCGCCCCGAGCTCCGGCAGATCGTTGAAGAAGCGATGCTTCAGGCGGACGGCGAGCGCTACCAGTTGCTCGACTATGTGGTGATGCCGAATCACGTGCACGTCCTCGTCGCACCCCTCGGCCAGCACTCGCTCTCAGAGATCCTCCAGGCGTGGAAATCCACGTCCGCGCATCGGATCAATAAGACCCTCGGTCGTCACGGCGAGTTTTGGCAGAAGGAGAGTTTCGATCACATCGTGCGCGACGAGCAGCAGCTCGAACGATTCGCCCGTTACATCCGCCGGAATCCGGTTGCGCTGCCGCCAAGGCTGAAGGGCGCTGTCGCACTTTCCGCGCAACGCGGCGGGGACGCCGCGGACACGACCGCCGGCGGGGACGCCGCCGCTACTTCGCGGCGCCGTTTGCTCCGCGAGGAGGTCACGGAGGATGACATCGCGGAAGTCGTGAGCGCATGGACCGGCATCCCGGTCACAAATCTCCGGGAAGGCGAACGCGAGAAGCTGCTCAAGATGGAAGAGCGCCTGGGCAAACGCGTGATCGGCCAACGCAAGGCGATCACCGCTGTCTCGAATGCCGTGCGCCGCGCCCGCAGCGGCTTGCAGGATCCGAATCGCCCGATCGGTTCGTTCATCTTCCTCGGCCCGACCGGGGTCGGGAAAACGGAACTCTCGCGCGCGCTCGCCGAGTTCCTCTTCGACGACGAAGCCGCGATGGTCCGCATCGACATGAGCGAATACATGGAGAAGCACAGCGTCGCCCGGCTCATCGGCGCGCCTCCGGGCTACGTCGGCTTCGAGGAAGGCGGCCAGCTCACCGAGGCCGTGCGCCGCAAGCCGTATAGCGTCATCCTTTTCGACGAGATCGAGAAGGCGCACCACGACGTCTTCAACGTGCTCCTGCAAGTGCTCGACGACGGCCGCATCACCGACGGCCAGGGCCGCACCGTGGACTTCAAAAACGCGGTCATCATCATGACGAGCAACATCGGCTCGCAGTTCATCCTCGATCTCGACAACGCCGAGCAGCGCGAAGCCCGCGTGCTCGAGAGTCTGCGCGGTCACTTCCGCCCCGAGTTCCTGAACCGCGTCGATGAGATCGTGATCTTCGATCGCCTGAACGACGAAGACCTCAAGCGCATCGTCGAGATCCAGGTCACCCGCCTGGAGAAGCGGCTCGCCGACCAGAAGCTCACCCTCAAGCTCACCGACGCCGCCAAGCTCCACCTCGCCCGCGAAGGTTACGACCCGGTCTATGGCGCGCGCCCGCTCAAGCGCGTGATCCAGCGCGAACTCCTCGACCCACTCTCGCTCCAGATCCTCGCCGGCGAATTCCGCGAAGGCGACACCGTCACCGCCGACGCGAGCGACGGGAAGATCGTCATCGGCCGCTGACGAGCGGTGGATGGCGCGCTCCGAGCGCCATGGCAATACTCTGCGCGCCAGCGCCATTCCTCAACAGAATGGCCTTCGGCGCAGTCATGTCTCTTGGCGCTCGGAGCGCACCCTCCACCGTCACGTGGCGCTGAGCACCCGACACGCACGGCTTGTCCGGTTCATCTCAATGGTGAACCGCTCGTCTTTCCTGCGGCCGATGAGCTGACGCCCGAGCGGCGACTGCGCCGTGATGACGAGGATGGTCTTGCGCTCGTGCT
>JANPIS010000283.1:0-2578 GCA_031425095.1 Chthoniobacteraceae bacterium | reverse complement strand
CTCGCCTACTGGCAGCAAGCCGTGGATCGCGGCACGTTTCATCGGAGCGAGATCTTCACCACGGCCATGTCCGAGACGCAGGACATCCCGGATGCCGCAGGGGCCTGGGCGCGGTATGTCGAATCGAATCCGCGCCTTCTGCTCGTTTACGCAGGCCTGTTGCCGGACGAAACCGCGCGGTACTATTACACGCGCTGGGTCGAGGAGCGTGGGACCGCGACGGATCTCGAGGCCTCGGAAGTGGAAGCCTTTTACAAACAAGTCGCGCGGCTCGGAAAGCAGGCGGACTTCGACGCCTGGGCGGAGCGCAACGCCGCTCGCGAGGAGACTGACTTTCGCCACTGGGCAAATCTCCTGCACCAGTGGGGCGATGAGCCGCATGCCTGGGAGCTCCTCACCCGCCGCATCCCGGAGCCCGGATATCCGGAAGGTCTGGTGAGCGTCGATAAGGTGCAGCTCGAGACGAAGTGGCGGCTCGCTCCGGAGAATGTGATGAACGCGCAGCAGCTCGCGCAATTGCTCCACCACTATGGCGAGGTGACGCAGAGCGAAGATGTCGTCCTCGCGGTCGCGGAGCAGACGAAGACCCTGCCGCCGCCGTGGTTCACCCGCAAGGCGGCGTACATTCAGTCGCGGCGCGGCCAGCACGCCGCAGCGGTGACGACTCTTCTCGCCTCGAAGTAGCCGCCTCGGCACCTCTCCATTCCCTACGTCCGCAGCGTCTGTCGCTCGACTACCGCGACGCGAAGGTCGAGTAGGCCCAGCCTAGAACCACGAGGAGGGCGAAGAGGAGCAGGAAGAAGGTCAGGCGGCCCTGGGAACGCTCCCGCCGCAGTCGCGGACTGCGCTGGGGCTGGAGCGGGGCCTCGGCATTGTAGATGTGGATGTGCCGGTTGTCCGGGAGCGCGGAACGATTCCGCGAGACCTGCGGCACGCGGGTGGCGCGTTTCTGCACGAGTTCTTCGCGTTTCCGCAGCTCCTGCTCCTTCTTAATCGCCGGAGCCTTCTTGAGGAAGTCCTCAACCTGCTGCATCTCCTCACGAATCTTCCGCCGCTGCTCTTCGAGCTGGCGCTCCTGCTCTTCCAGAGAGGTCGCGGGAAGTTTCTGTTCGTGGGCCGTGCGGCGCTTGGAGGGCATTCGGGTTTTCACCGATTAAAAATGGCGATGAGGACGACGATGAGAACGACGCCGATGGCAAACATCGGAAGTGTGAAAGCGAAGCCGGCCTTGAGCCAGTAGATGAAGTCCCGCTGATCGTGACTGGCGTCTTCGTAACGCACACCGGCCGAAGCCGCCACGGGATCGGCGCCGTCGGTATCGGCCTCCGGCGTGATCTTTGGAATCCCTTTTTGGTATTCGGCCCGGGCGTCGTCCACCGCGCTCAGCGCCTTGGTCAGTTCCTTGTTCACGTCGAGGCCGTCCCACGACTTCGGGTTGATCGCATCCAGATTGTCCGCATGCGCGGCGAAGGATTCGCGGATGCTCTGGAGCAGTTCCACGCGCTTCTGCGTGTCGTAAATCTCACGCTCCACCACGACGAGCGCACGCGTGAACTTCTCGACCATCTCGTCCTTCCCCTCGTCGAACTGCGTCCGCTTCCGCTTCAGCTCCTCGAGTTCGCGATATTGCTTCGAGACCTGATCCTGCTCGCGCTGCAGCTGAATCATCCGCTCCTGTGCGCGCTGAGCCTGGGTGTCGATTTGTTCGTCGTGAAGATCGAGGAATGAATCGGAGGTCGGCGCTTTCTCGGGCATGGTGAGCGCGAGTGTAGGTTCGGCGTTTTAGAACTCCAGATTTTTCACTCGACGAAGTGCGATCGTTAGTGGCACCGCGAGCACCGCGAGGCTGAGCCCGAGCGCGAGCCAGTGGGCGGCGGCATCGGGGATCGGAAAAGTGACGTGCGCGACCTTGCGCACATCGGGCAGCGCGGCGAGCGCGACGAAGAGCGTGATGTAGATAAAGCTCACGACCAGACACAGCGTGCCGCCAAAGCCGCTCACGATCTTCGACGGATTGTCCTCCTTGAAGTTCGGGAAGATCGCGCCGAGCCCGACGGCGAGTCCGCTGAGCGCCGCGCTCATCGTCGCGATCGAGCCACCAAAGAAGATCACTTTTTCCCGATCGAGGTGGAGCATCACACTCGAGACGATCATCAGCACCACGGTCACACTCGCGGAGCAGAGCGCCGCGAGCGCGAACTTCTGCCAAAGCACCCGATGCAGCCCCAGCGGCGCGAGCCCGATGATCCACAGCCGTCGCCCCTCGAGGGAAAATTGCGGGAAGACGAACCGCGTCGTGAGTGTCGAGAGCGTCAGTGCGCTCGCGGCCAGGTTCAGGTAGCTGATCATCGTCTCCCAGAAGGGATTCTGGAAATCGAGGGCCACATTCCGCAGGTTCAGCACGTAGATGCAGAGCAGCCCGAAGAAGATCATGAACTGGATCCACTGCGCCGGATCCCGCCAGAAGAGCCGCACATCCTTCACCACCAGCGCGGCCATCGGCGGCGAGTAGCGGCGGAGCGGAGTGAGCAGGCGCTCGAGCAGCGGCAGCCGGGAGCTGCGCCGCCGCTTCGACTCC
>JANPIS010000282.1:0-2563 GCA_031425095.1 Chthoniobacteraceae bacterium | reverse complement strand
TCGAAGTCGTCGATGCGCAGGAGCGTGCCGGCCTGATCGTATTGATAGATGCGCTTGCCGAGCGATTTGTCGTCCTTGTCAAAAAGTCGCGCCTCCAGAATTCGGCCGCCGGCATCGCGCTTGAAGACCTCCTTGTACTTCACCTCGTCCTTCGGTGTGAAATGGATCGCGCCTTTCGACCAGTTGTTCGCGTCGAAGAAAAAGCGCGTCTTCTTGATGATCCGACCCTTTGTGTCCGCGATCGTTTCCGTCATCGTGTGATTCTCCGCATCGACGACCTTTGACTTGATCGTGTCCTCGGCGAACGCCGGCCACGCGAAAAGGCCGAGAAGTGCAACGTGGATTGGAAACGGGAACTGCATGGCCAAAAAGACGACCTAAATCTCCGCGGAGGCAAGCTGCGCTCCCGTCCCGTCGTGCCGGTGAAACTGGAGGTCGCACAACTTCCGGTAGTACACGCTCTTCGCCAGCAACTCGCGATGTGTGCCGGTCTCCTTGATGACGCCGCCTTCCATCACGACGATCTGATTCGCGTGCAGGATCGTCGAGAGCCGGTGGGCGATGGCGATCACCGTGCGGCCGGCGGAGAGCGCCTCGAGTGCGGCTTGAATATGCTGTTCCGCTTCCGAATCGAGCGCGCTCGTGGCCTCGTCGAGAAGCAGGATTGGCGCGTTCTTGAGCAGCGCGCGGGCGATGGAGAGCCGCTGCTGCTGGCCGCCACTGAGCGTGCCGCCCTTGTCGCCGATTACCGTCTCGTAGCCTTGCGGTTGGGCGAGGATGAAGTCGTGGGCGTGCGCCTGCCGGGCCGCTGCCTCGATCTCCGCCTGCGTCGCATCGAGGCGCCCGTAGCGGATGTTGTTCGCGATGGTGTCGTGGAAAAGGAAGATGTCCTGGCTGACCGTCGCGATGTTCTCGCGCAGCGAAGCCTGCGTCACGGCGCGGATGTCGTGACCATCGATGAGCACGCGTCCCTGCTGCGGTTCGTAGAGGCGCTGGAGCAGCGCGAGCAGCGTGCTTTTTCCCGCGCCACTCGCCCCGACGAGGGCGCACGTGGTCCCGGCGGGAATCGTGAGATGGATGCCGCGCACTGCGGGCATATCGGCGCCGTAGGCGAAGGTGACGTCCTGGAAATCGACCTCGCCGCAGACGAGTGGCAGTGCCCTTGCGTCTGGCGCATCCTTGATCATCGGCTCGCGATCGAGCAGTTCGAAGATCGCCGTCGTCGAGGCAAGGCAGCGCTGCATCGTGAGGTGAATCCGACTCAGCGACTTGAACGCCGGGTAGAGCATCACCATGCCACCGTTGAGCGCGATGAACTTCGCGAAGCCAAGATTGTAGTACCACGTCCACGCCAGCGCGAGGCCGACCCCGAGCGACGCCACCGTCTCGACGAGCGGCCCGGCAAGTTCGAGCGCTCTACGCCAGCGCATGATGAACTGCATGATCTTGTCGCTCGCTGCTTCGAAGCGCTCCGATTCGTAATCCTCGCGCGCGTGTGTTTTCACGATGCGAATCCCGGCGAAGGCTTCCTGCATCACGACCATCAGTTTGCCCGCTTCCTGTTCTTCGCGCTGGCCGGCCTTGCGCACACGCCGGCTCACGATCGCCACCGGCACGAGGCAGAGCGGAAAGATGAGGAAAGACGTGAGTGTGAAACGCCAGTCCACGATGAAGAGCGCGGCCAGCCCGGTCAGGATGGAGATGGGCTGTTTCACGATGTCGCCTGAGATCGTGGTCAGCGCCTGCTGCGCGGAGCGCGTCTGATTGAAGACCGTCTGCACAAGGTCGCCGGCCTTCGACTTATTGAAGAACTCCAGCGACTGTCCCAGTGTGTGGCGGAAGACTTCCGTGCGGATGTCGTCGAGCACGCGCACGCTCACCCAGAGCATGCAGTAGGAATTCAGGTAGCCGCACAGGCCGCGCAACGCCATGAGCGCCGGGATGCTCGCGCAGATCAGGAGTACGGTCAGTCCGCTCGGGTTGATCTGAAGATGCGCGAGCGAAGGGAACCATTTCACCACCGGTCCGGGAGCCGTGGCATGCCCATCGGGAAAGACGGCGCCGGCGACGTATTGCACGTCAAAGACGAGGAGCGCCTGCACGATGCCAAAGAGCGCGCCGAAAAGAATTCCGCCGACGAAGCGCGTGCGATAGGGACGCAGATAGGAGAAAAGCCGCGCGTACGGCCCGCGGGCTTCGCGGAGGAAGTCCGTGAAGGACATTTTCGCGATGTCTTTGCGGGAGATTTTCTTGGTGGCCATCCTAGTGGGGATCAGCGGGGCGGGGCTGTCATACCCGCGATCCGCTCCGAGGGAAAATTCCAATTTCCGCCCATCCGGGCTGCTCCTCGACGAAACCGCAATGAAAAGCCGCCACGCCGTCCGCCAGCGCCTTCGTCACAGGATTGTGACAGTGCGAGGCTTGCTCCGGATCGGGCGGGGCGAGAGATACGGCGTTCGAGCAAAATGCGAAATCCATGCGTGCAGGAATGACATCAGCGGCAGTCCGCGATCAGTGCCGCAGCGCACGGGGCGGTTGGCCTTTCGCGCTCGCCGTCGGGGCG
>JANPIS010000281.1:0-5043 GCA_031425095.1 Chthoniobacteraceae bacterium | reverse complement strand
ACCTTCACCGACTTCACCGAAAAGCAGAAGTTCCTGAACATCGTCTATGAGCGGTTCTTCCAGGGCTTCGCGGTCAAGCAGGCCGACGTGCTCGGCGTCGTCTATACCCCGCAGCCGCTCGTCCAGTTCATGATCGCCAGCGTCGAGCACGTCCTCGGCGAGCACTTCGAGACCACGCTCGGCGCGAAGGGCGTCCACATCTTCGACCCCTTCACTGGCACCGGCAATTTCATCGTCCATATAATGCAACCCGAGCACCTCCCCGGCTCGGCTCTGCGGCACAAATTCCTGCTCGCACTGCACGGCAACGAAGTGAGCCTGCTGCCCGGCATTAGGCCGCTGCTGGCGGAGAAGCCCGGAGGGCTTTCGGAAATTAGCCGGGGGTAACACCCCCGGAACCGGCAACCAAACTTCATGCACCCCGGCAGGGGTGCGGGACGAACGTCAATCAAGATATTGCTCGTCAAATTCCACCCCACTTTTGCGAAGCAGTTCTACATACTCTTCTCGAAAAGTGCGTGTGCGATGGTGCTCCTCCTGCCGCTCAATATAACGGCGAACCACCGGCAACTGCGACGCGCTGACCGTGAAGGCACCGTAGCCTTCCTGCCAAGCGAAGCTGCGATCGCCGATCGTCTCATGGAGCCAAAGCGACGAGACGCGTTTGATGTCCCGCGAGACATCAGCCAGACAATGCGTCGCCCGTAGACCAACCAGCAAGTGAACGTGATCGGAAACGCCGCCGACAACCTCGGGGATGCCGCCGAATGTCTTCACTGCTCCCCCGAGATACGCGTGCAGTCGTTCCCGCCATTTTGAGGCAATGGCAGGGGAATGATGCTCGGTTCCGAACACAAGATGATAGTACAGGCTCAGGTGTGTGGAGGACATGACCGTATGGTTCCCGCGCCCCTGCCGGGGCGCACGCCTTTTGTGGGACGGGTTCCGGGGGTGTTACCCCCGGCTAATTTCCGGACATCCCTCCGGGATGCTGGCGGCGCGCGAGAGCATATCGCAGCACTTTCGGACAGGTCGGCTTCTATGCCTGCAACGGTGCGAAAAACTCATAGTCGATGTCGTAAACCGTCCGCGGTTTCAGCCCGAGATTTTTCTCTTCGCACATAGCAACGAGTTGCTCGCCGTCGATGAGCTCGATGTGCGGACTCACCCGAACAGCTTCCTCTTTGGCCGGCCCGCTAAAGGTGCCCGTCGTAATCAGCAACGCTTTGTCGGCCCGTCCGCCCGCTGAGCCACGCAGCCGCGTCACCTCTTCGCTCGATACAGAATCACGGTAGCGCTTGCACTGAAACACGACCACTGCACTAACAAACGGATTGGTTTTTAACCGCCCCTCACCATCGATCCCACCATCGCGGGTTTGTTTTGTCACCGTGACGTTTTCGAAGTCATACGCGAGCAATAGATGCCGACAAAATTGCTCAAATCCTTTGGGCGTCAGGCCACGGAGAATCGTCAACAACTCCGCTTCTTTAATCTCATCTTCGGGAACCACACCTATCCCTTCTTGTTTCGCTTCGACGGTCGCTCCATCGCTAGCCTTTCCACTAGCCTTCGCACGCGCCGCCGCGTGAATCTTCACCCATTTGGAGAAGATGCCTCTGGCATCATCGTCGGTGAGGTGAGTCTGCATACCTCGGGGGGTAAGAGTCCAAATCCCTCGTTTGCTGCCATCCAACAGACCTTCGAAAACAAGATACTGCCGAGCCCACTGCACTTGGTTTAGAAAACGTTCCGACCCCGACGCCATCAATTCATCCTGAACCGCGGTTGGAACTTTTTCGGTCTTGGCAATCCAATCCGCCGCTTCCCGCGGCTTGACTGCTCCCAATTCACGCAGGCAATCGAGCAAAGGCCGAAACCACTTCACGAACTCGGCACCGTTTGCTCCACGTTTGGCTGGTTTCGGCATGCGGAAATGTGTAACAAAAGAGCTGTGATCGTCCACACCTTCCCCTGCCACAGAGGCAGACGCGCAGACCGGTCTGCCGCTGCCGCGGATTCCGCTGACGCGGCACCGCGAAGGATTTCCACGCCTTCGCCACCGCGGGTCGCAAGCTGGCCGACCTGCACGTGGGTTACGAGTCGGTGAAGCCCTTCAAACTGAAGCGCATCGAAAACAACGCGGTGCCGCCGAACTGGCGCGTGGAGGTGATGAAGCTGACCAAGGAAGGCGACGCCGTGATTTACAACGACTGGCTCACCCTCCACGGCCTCCCGCCCGATGCGCACGAATACCGGCTCGGCAACCGCAGCGCGCTGGCCTGGGTGATCGACCAATACCGGGTGGACCGCGACGCCGACGGCGAAATCCTCTCTGACCCCAACCCGCCCGACGACGAGGAAGCCCTCGTGCGCCTCGTCGGCCAGGTCGTCACCGTGAGCGTAGAGACGATGAAGCTGATCAAGAGCCTGCCCAAGCTGAACCTCGGGCCCGCACCTTCAAAGGGCACCCCGGAATCCGAAGCCGCCGCGGCTCACTTCCACTCCTTTCACGAAGACCCCGAGACCTACGGAAAAGGATAAATGAATCGCTCCCCACAAACGAGACCGAACGCACCCACCTTCGCGCAACTGCGCGAAAAACGCCGCCTGCGCGTGCGCAACCCGGAGAACGGTGCCCGTTTCACCATCTCCCTGCGCGATTGGGAGCAACTGCTCTGGGCTGTCCGTGTCGAACCTGAGCCGGGGTGGGATGACCCCAAAAACCCATTCACCCGGGCGCATCGCATTCTGTCGCGAAGCCGGGTGGAAGAATGGCTGCGTGGTCTCCGGCTCACCTGAGGCGTGGAGTTGTGACCTTCAAGGCTCACCGAAGAGGGGAGGCAAAAGATTGCAGCGGCGTGCAGCGGGACCGCAAGGGCCGATGGGTGCGCAAGGCGAGCCGGGGCCGCCGGGAGAAGTGACGCAGGGACAGCTCGACAGTGCGATCGCGACCACGGCGCTGAATCCGACTGGGATCGGACCTTACCCCGGGACCTTCAGCGATCCGCCGACGCTGGCGGAGATGCAGGACTTCGCCGCCTACGTGGAGACGCTGCGCGGGGCTCTGGTGCGCGGGTAAAGGTGAAGCCGCACGGCGTGCATTGAAACGCCGTGCGGCTCGAGCCCCGGCAGGGTGGCAACATACGTAGACACGTATTCGCAACACACCTGCCGCAGTGATCAAACTCTCTCCCGGAGATGCGGCACGCGTATGACGTGCAGGCAATAAATTCGCGACGCAGTGAGGATGGCTCGTTCAGGCGGCAACTTGCCCCGCTGCCTTGCCGCCAATCGGTGTGGGCGGAGTCGTTCGCGCAAGAGCACGCATGTGCGAGTGGGCGGCTTCCTTCGTTTCAAACGTGGATATGGAGCCTTCCGAATTCCTGATCCAGGAACTCCACGGAAATCTTTTCAACCGAACGCGGTAGAAGGGCGGGCCGTAGGTGGAGTCGAATTTCAGGATGTCGTATTTCATAAAGACGGTCCTGGGGAGCGCCGGAACTTGCCGTGGGATTCCGACAGACAAAGGGCGGGCGCGAAACGAATAGACGACGGACGCTCGATGCACTCCGCGCCGAAGATTCTCACGGGCCAGTAGAGTCCGTGACGAAGGAGTGGGTGAAGATTAGCCCCTCGGTGGATGGTGCACTCCGCTGCGCCATGGCATTCGCTCCGTGCGCCAGCGCCTCACTCAAGTGATCGTGGCCTCCGGCTTTGGCTTTGCCATGGCGCTCGGAGCGCGCCATCCACCTGGTCTGACGGGCTACTTTTTGTCCGAGCTCTGCATCGCGCGGAGCTGCATCTTCGCCATTTCGATCATGAAGCGGAGTTGCAAGGCATTGGTGCCACCTTTGGCCGGGTCGGCGGTGAAGGCGGGGAGCCACTCCTGCTGCGTGGGGAGGTAGTCGAGCTGGGTGCGCAGGCTCGTGGCGATCTCGTCCATGTGTGCGGCGCCGTAGAAGATCGCGATGGTGTCGGTCGGCTGGCGTTTCGCGAGCTGGGTGCGCAGGTCGGCGATGACGATGGCATTGCGATCGGTGAGCAGGGTATCGAAGAGATCGCGCATCTCGGGCGAAGCGGTGCGGGCGAGGCCGATGAGTTCGCCGGCGCTGCCGAGTGCCTCGACGAGCACGGCTTTGGTCATCTCCTGCATCTCGGGAGTCTTGCCGAGCACGCCGATGACTTGATTCATCATCGCGCCGATCGCGCCGGAGCCTTGGAGCGCGTCCATCATGGTGCTCATGAGGTCTTCCTTCTTTTCCCCAGGATGGGCGTCGGCGCGTTGCTGCGCCTGGCCGGCGAGCTGGTCGGGTTTCACGTCGCTATTGATGAAATGCGGACGGCGGTAATCGATCGCATCGAGCTGGAAGACGAGCCCGAGCGCGCGAGCCAGCCCGGCCTGCACTCCGGCGTCGCGGGTGCCGGCGAGCGGGCCTTTTTTCACCGCGTCTTCGAGTCCGACGCCCTCGTAGAGGACGACGCTCTGGCGATCCAGGCGCTCCTGGATCGCGCGGTAATAGTCCGCGGTGCCGAGATGGGCGACGCCGATGAGCCAGATGGACGGTCCGCTGCCTTTCGCGGGGCGATACTCGGCGCAAAGGGTCTCGCAGGCCGTGCTCTTATCGGAGCGCTCGATCGAGCGGACGAACTCCGCGGCTTTGGGCCTGGCGGCCGGGGCCGGTTCTGCGAAGGCGGAGCCGAGGCAGAGGGCGAGGACTGGAAAGAGGACGCGGAGTCGTTTCATGTGGCCCGCACCGTACCATATACTGTGGGCTCGTGCAGACGATGTGACTCGGACCTCTGGCTGATGAGGCTCAAGCCTTTTGCGCTTCCTTCGCCCACGCGTCCTTGAGCGTGATGGTGCGATTGAAGACGAGCGCGCCGGGGCGGGAGTCCTGTTCGAGGCAGAAGTAGGCGAGGCGCTCAAATTGGAAGCGATCCTCGGGCTTCGCTTCGGCGAGGGACGGCTCGAGCTTGGCGGTCACGACTTCCAGCGAATGCGGGTTCAGATGATGGCGGAAATCGCCGTCGGCTTCCGGT
>JANPIS010000280.1:0-19064 GCA_031425095.1 Chthoniobacteraceae bacterium | reverse complement strand
GCGATCATCGTCGGCATCGTGAACTTCGTGCTCAGCATCTTCATCAGGAGCCCGGAAGGCGAATACCGCATTCTCACGCCGCAGAGTGCGGGCGGCATGAAGCAGGTGCAGGGGCGCGTGGTCGAAAGGATGAAGGATGAGAAGTGAAGGGTGAAGGCCGCGGCGCGATTCCCCTTCATCCTTCCTCTTTCATCCCTCATCCTTTTCCCCAATGACCTACTGCCTCAGCTTGCTTTGCCGTGAAGGTTTCGTGTGCGTCTCCGATTCGCGCACGAGCGCTGGCGTGGACAACATCACCGTGCAGTCGAAGATGCGCGTCTTTACCGAGGAAGGCCGGCGCGTGCTCTGCCTCATGACCGCCGGGAATCTTTCGCTCAGCCAGACGGTGCTGTCTTTTATCGAAGAGGATCTGCTGCGCGGAAAATCCGAACCCGACGTCCCGCACCTGCTGAACCGGGTGACGATGTTTGAGACCGCGCGCTACGTCGGCCAGAAGGTGCGGCAGGTCGCCGGCCTCGATCGCGCGGCCCTCGAGAGCAACGGATTTTCCTTCAACGTGAACATCCTGCTCGCAGGCCAGATCGCGGGACTGCCGCCGCAGAATTTCCTCATCTATCCGCAGGGAAACTCGCTTCACTCCACGGTGTCGGCGCCGTTCCTGCAGATCGGAGAATTCAAATACGGGAAGCCGATCCTCGACCGCGGCTTCACCTACCAGACCCGCCTCACGGAAGCGGTGAAACTCGCCGTGCTCTCGATGGAAGCGACGATGAAGAGCAACGTCTCCGTGGGGCCACCCCTCGATGTGCTCGCGGTCGAGACGGATGCGCTCGCCGTCCGGCATCGCGCGCGCATCGAGGAGAATGACGACTACCTTCGCGACATTCAGCAGCGCTGGGGGAATGGCATCGTCCGCCTCGTATCCGAAATGCCCGACATGACCTTTCCCGCGGTGCCCTTCCAACCTGGCGCCGTCATCGCATGAGCGCGGGCCGGGTGCGGGTCAAAATCTGCGGCATCACCAATCGCGACGACGCGCTCGCCGCGATCGACGCCGGCGCCGATGCGCTCGGGTTCAATCTTTACCCTGGCTCGAAACGCGCGATCTCGCTCGACCAGGAGGCGGAGTGGATCGTTGCTCTGCCGCCGCTCGTGGAGCGCGTCGCGGTGCTCGTGAATGCCTCGCTCGACGAGGCGTTGAGAGTAGCCGGGCATCCGGCGATCCACGCCGTGCAGTTCCACGGCGACGAGGACGCGGGATTCTGCGCGCGGTTTGCCGCTGCGTCCGGGCGTTCCTTCATCAAGGCGCTCCGCCTCCGGAATGACTCGAGCATCGAAACGGCCGGTCAGTTTTCCACGCGCCATCTTCTGCTCGATGCCGATGCCGGCGCGGCCTTCGGTGGCACGGGCACGCTGATCGATCTGGCCCTCGCTCGGCGGGTCTGTGATTCGCATCCAGCCCTGCGATTTCTTCTCGCCGGTGGCCTCCGCGCGGAGAATGTCGCGGCCGCGATCGGACAGGTGCGACCCTTCGCGGTGGATGTCGCGAGCGGCGTCGAGGTGACCGGAAATCCGCGGCGCAAGGATCCTGAGCGCATGCGTCGATTCATCTGCCAAACAGCATCCGCGGGCGGCGCGGCGTTGCCGGACTGACTGCTCCGCACGTGTAATCCTCGCGGGGATCGAGGTGTGGGCGAAAGGGAGCCGGCGGATATTTCTCCGCGGCTGCGAGGTACTGGCCTGCATCATGCTTTTTGGGGTTTGCAAACCTCGACTCGGAACTCGCAAACCATGGCCAAAATCCACCCTGCCCTCGCCGCCGCTGCCGCGCTGTCCTTCAGCCCGGTCGTTGCTCAAACTCCCACCGCGCCCGCTGCCCCAGCGCCCATCGAACCACCGATCTCGGTGCCCGCTGCGCCTCCTGCGCCAGCCGCGCCGCAACAGGCAGTGCCACCGGTGCCAGTCGATCCTGGGGCTGGCGCTCCGATCGATCCCGCCGCGCCGGGCGATGTGCCTTCCTCGCGGTTGAATGATTTTCAGGGCGACCCGATCGACCTCGTCCTCCGCACGCTCGCCCGCCAGGCCAAGATGAACATCGTCGTGACCGATCAGGTCGCGACCACCGCTGGCACGGTGAACATGCGCATCGAGGACAAGTCGCCGAAGGAAGCCATCGAGATCATCGTCGAGAGCAAGGGCCTGATCATGGACGAAGGCAAAGGCGGCGTCTTTTACATCAAGACCCAAGCGGAAAAACAAAAGGAGCCGACCGAGAGTGGAAACTTCACGCTGAGCTACGCCAAGGCCAGCGAAGTCCTCCCGCTCCTCGCCGGGCAGATCCAGAGCGGTGTGGCTCCACAGTTTGACTCGCGCACCAACACCGTCTTCTACCGCGAGAATCGCTCGAACATGGAAAAGGTGACCGACTTTCTGAAGTCGATCGATCGTCCCACGCAGCAGGTCATGATCGAGGCGCGCCTCGTCGAAGTGACCGCGAATCCGAAGCAGAGCTACGGTATCAACTGGGCGGGTGTCGTCGGTGGTGCGACGAATGCGAAGACCTTCCGCTACGGTGGCAGTGATCCTGCAGAAGCACCTTCCTACCAGATCGTCGATGGTGACCTGATCGTCACTCCTGGCAAGCCAGCTCAAGGCGTGTTCGATGAAGCGAGCGGCGGGCTCAAAGGGCGCGACTTTTTCCGGAATGGCCTGACGGCTGGCGGATTCGGTGACGCGCTCGCTGGCCAGTTTGCGATCCTTTCACTCCCGCAACTCTCGGCCACGCTCCGTCTGCTCAACGAAGATGCGGACGCGGAGTTCCTCGCGCATCCCCGAGTGGTCACGGCGAACAATCAGAAGGCTGAGATCAAGATCACGCGCAGCCAGCCAGTGCCGCAGCTCAACTTCAACGAACAGACTGCGCAGGCGGTGTTCAGTGGATTCCAGGACAAGGAATTCGGCAACACGCTCATCGTCACGCCATCGATCAACAAGGACGACTTCGTGACGCTCCAGGTGAAGCCGGAGATCAGTAACAAGGTCGGCGACGCCACGTTCACCTTCGGTGGTGCGGTCGTCAGCAGCCCCGTCATCGACAAACGCACGCTCGACTCGAATGTGCTGATCAAGAGCGGTGACACCCTCGCGATCGGCGGCCTGCTTCAGGATGAGCAGACCAAGGCTCGCACGAAGGTTCCGGTCATGGGCGACATCCCGATCCTCGGCTACCTCTTCCAGGAGCGGATGAATCAACGCACCAAGCGCAACCTGCTCGTCTTTGTGACGCCGACGGTGATCAAGGATGGCTACGGCACCGGACTCGAAGGCCAGGTCAGCGGTTTGACCCATACGGGGGATGAATTCGCCGATCCGAACGGCTGGCGCAATAACGCCAAGGGAGCCAAGCGCATCGTCCCCACTTCGCAGCGCCCGCTCGCCGCGGACTATCCGAAGCCCGGGAGCGCGCCCGCGCCACGGAAGGTGAAATACCGCGTGTCGGCCGGCAGCCGCTAACACTTCGGCGGCGCCGCCACGCCTTTCAAGGGGGAGACCCCGGCGGCCTCTTTTCAAAAGCGCCGACTCTGTTCCGGAGTCGGCGCTCTTGCGTGCCATCTGCGGACCTTCGCAAATCAGGGGCGCGCCGCACCTTCCCCGATCGCTTCGGCGTAGCAGCGCTCCAACTCCCGCGTCTGCGTTTCGAGATCGAAGGTCCTCCGCACGCGCTCGGCGGCGTTGGCGCTCATCTGCGCATACCGCATGGGATCGCTGGCCAGCACCCGCATCTGCTCCGCAAGCGCGGCGTGATCGCGCTCGGCGACCAGCAATCCACTGCTCCCGTGCTCGACTGCTTCCGGGATGCCTCCGTGCGTCGTTGCGAGCACTGGCAATCCGCTGGCCATGGCTTCGAGCATCGAGTTCGGCACGCCTTCCTGATCGCCGTTCGGGCCGAACTCGCTCGGATGAAGAAAAAGGTGAGCCGCTGCGTAAAGCGCGCGCAGGCTCTCCTGCGGGAGGAAGCCGGTGAACTTCACTCGTTCTGCGATCTCGAGAGTCGCGGCGAGCGCCCGCAGTTCGGCGAGCTGCGGGCCTTCACCGGCGATGGAGAAGGTCGCGCGCGGGTGTGCGGTGGAGAATTCCGCGAACGCACGCAGGCTCGTGCTCAGTCCTTTCTTTGCGATCAGGCGACACGCCTGCACACAATGCCAGGCGCCGTCGGCCGGAGGCTGGCGCTGCACGAAGGGAATCTCCTGCAGCGGAATCCCCGTGCGGTGCAGGCGGATTTTCACCGGATCGCAGCCGATCGCCACGAGGCGGGTCGCGAGCGACTCGGAGCGGACGAGCACGAGTTTCGCGAGTTTCAGCATGCGCTGCGTGCGCGCGAGGTGCGCTGGCTTTTCCATATCCACCTGCGAATCCGCGCCGTGGAAGGACACGATCGCCGGCAGGTCGCAGATCTCGAGCAGCGGCAGCAGATGCACGCCGATGTGGCCGAAGTAAACGTGCAGCACCTTCGCCTCCGCGCGGTGCAGGGCGTCGAGAATGCGGCGCGCTTCCGCGCGGTAGATGGTGATCGGGAGCCCGAGCATTTGCTTCTGCACGAGCCGGCGCAGCGCGTGCGTGCGCGGCTTTGGCAGGACCACGAGATCGTCGCAGGGAAATGTGGCCGCGCCTTCGCGCTTCTGGCAAAACACGACCGGACGGAAGGCGCGCAGCGCAGTGATCTGCCGGTAGATGTGGAGCATCTCAGGCTTGAGGAAAGTGACGACGTATTGCGCGGCGACGGGCGGAGCCATGCGGGGCGGCCACGCTGCGGCGGCGAATGGTGGCTTGTCGAGCCGGATGAACCCGACGAAAACCGAGCCCATGGATTATCTTGAACGCGCCCGCCGCGTGATCGCCCTCGAACTCGCCGAAGTGCAACGTCTCCACGATCGGCTCGATGACTCCTTTACGGCGGCTGTGGAGATCCTCCGGGCGAGCGTGGAAAATCGCGGCAAGATCGTCGTCTGCGGTGTCGGCAAGAGCGGCCATATTGGCGAAAAGATCGCGGCCACGCTGACCAGCACCGGCTCGCCAGCGGTGGTGTTGAATTCCCTCAACGCCTTGCACGGCGATCTCGGTGTGATCGCGGATGGCGACGCGATCCTCGCGCTCAGCTACAGCGGTGAAACCGATGAGCTGATCAACATCCTCCCCGCCGTGGCGCGCTTCGACGTGAAGATCGTGGCCGTCACGGGCAACCCGAACTCTTTCCTCGCGAAGAACAGCCACGTGCATCTCGACGTGCGGGTGGAACGTGAAGCCTGTCCGCTTGAACTCGCGCCGACTTCCAGCACGACGGCCATGCTCGTGCTTGGCGACGCGCTCGCGATGGTCCTGCTCGAGGCGCGCGGATTTACGCGGGAAGACTTCGCGCGCTTTCACCCCGGCGGACGGCTCGGCCGGACCCTGCTCCTGCGCGTGCATCAGATCATGCGCGGCCTGGAGCAGATGGCTCTGGTCGCGCCCACGGCGACCGTGCGCGAAGTGCTCCACGCGATGGCCCGCGCGCGGGCCGGCGCGGCGGTGATCACCGGTGCGGATGGCGCGCTGGCGGGCATCTTCACCCACGGCGACTTCGGTCGGCATTTCCAGACGCACGGCGATCTGCTCGAGCGTCCGGTTGGAGAGTTCATGACGAAAAGCCCGATCACCATCCGTGGCGACAAGCTCGCGGTCGAAGTGCTCCACATCCTCGAGCGTCATCGCATCGACGATCTCGTCGTCCTCGACGAAGCCGGGGTGCCGGTCGGTGTCGTCGATTCGCAGGATCTCGCGCGCTTCCGGCTCGTCTGAGCCGGGCGATCAGTCTGCCAGCAACTGCTCCCAGTCCGGGAGCTTGAAGCCAACCACACCTCCGTGCGGGGCGAGCACGAACGGGCGCTTCACGAGATTTCCGTTCTTCGCCAGTAGCGCGAGAGCGTCGTCCACGGACAGCGTCGGCAGCTTCTCGCTCATCTTCAGCGCGCGGTAATCCTGGCCGCTGGTATTGAAAAGCCGGCGCAAGTCGCCATCGAGATAGCCGAGCATGCGCCGGAGATCACCGACGTTGGGCGGCTGCTCGCGGATCGCGATGACCTCGTGTGCGACCTTTTGCTCCTGCAGATACTTCAGCGCCTTCCGGCAGGTGTCGCAGCCGGAGTAAGCCCAGACCCGCAGGCTCATTTCGCGAGCCCGAGATTGCGGATCACGCGCTCGGTCGAGTGGACCTTGTTGAGCGAGTAGAAATGGATTCCGGGCACGCCGTGCGCGAGCAGCGCCTCGCACTGGCGCGTCGTGTATTCGATCCCAAAGTCGATCACCGCCGCATCGTCGTCGCCGAGCTGGTCGAGTTTTGTGACGAAGGCCTTGGGCAGGCGCGCCCCGCAGAGTTCGGTAAATTTCTTCGTCTGCCGCGCCGAGAGGATTGGCAGCATCCCGGGTATGACCGGGACATTTGCGCCGAGCTTTGCCGTGAGGTGCTCGTGGAATCGGTAGAAGTCTTCGTTGTCGAAAAAGAGCTGCGTGATCACGAAGTCCGCCCCGGCCCGGATCTTCTCCGCGAGGTAACCCCAGTCCACTTCCTTGCCTGCCGTGCAGGCGATATGGCCCTCGGGAAATCCCGCGGTGCCGATCGAAAACCCACCCAGTTTCCGCAGGAAGGCCACGAGCTGACTGGAATACTGAAAGCCACCTTCCGTCGCGACCCATTCGCTCGCGCCATTCGGCGGATCACCCCTGAGAGCGAGGATGTTTTTAATTCCGCGGCTGCGCGCATCCGCGATGACCTCGCCGAGTTCCGCCTGGGTCGAATTCACGCACGTGAGATGCATCATTGCCGTGAGCTGATGCTCGCGCTGGATGCGATCCACGATGCCCACCGTCTTTTCCCGCGTCGTGCCGCCCGCTCCGTAGGTCACCGAGCAGTAGTCCGGCTTTAGGCCGAGCAGAGCCGGAATCGTCTTTTCGAGCAGGGTGCGATCGCCTTCGTCAGTCTTCGGGGGGAAGAATTCCACGGAAACCGCCGGACGACCGGCGGCGCGGCACTCTTCGTGGATGTCGCGGATGAATTTCATGGGTCGCGGATAGTGCAGGGAACGGGCCAGTGCCGGCAAGGCTTGAGGGAAGTGGCACGCTGGGAGGTGCGCCGCCTGGCGGAGATCATTGAGCCTGCAATCGAAAAAAGGCCGCGTCGTCAGTGGGCGAAAACTCGAACTCCAGTTCGCCCTGGGAATTCACAACCGTGGTCGCTTGCGGGGTATTCATCGGGAAGGGGCTAAACGGCGTCTGCACGTTCGTGGACTTCTTGACCCCGATCGTCAGCTTGAACCGGCCAGTCTGCGGGTCGCGGGTCAGGAGAGGGGTGCCGATTTTGAGGGCTTGCACCTGCGACGGGGTGTAGAGGCCGGCTCCGTTCGCCGAGGCGAAGAACGTGGCAACCAGCGCGGACTGGTTGAGCTGCCAGTCAAAGCCGAGGGTCGCCATCTGGGATTCCGCCGCGTCGTTCAAGCCATCGCTGTCACTGTCCTGACTGAAGGAAAGCACCTTGCCGGTGAGCCCGATTACGAAGGGACTCTCGTCCGGGTCGTTGCTTGCGATCTGAATCGTGGCCGCCGTTTCGTCCGACCCAGCAGGCACAAACCGCACCGTGAAAGTTGTGCTGCTGCCAGAGTTGCTGACCACGGCAGCGGGTAGCGTCGTGAGAATGAAGGAGCCATCCGGGCTCGATAGCGAGGCAGTGACTCCGGAGAGATCTGCGGTTCCCACGTTCCGGATCGTGAAGCTGCGGCTGACACTTGTGCCGGCCGCGCTGCCAAGAGTCTGGGTGCTCCCGGTGGTGACGTTCGCATTTGTCGGTTGTGCGAGCACGACGATTTCCGGGAAGTCCCGCGTATCGACGACGACGTTGCCGGAGGTGGCGGTGCTGGTTTCGGCCCGCGTGAAAAGCGACAAGAGGAAGAGTAATACCGCTGGTAACAGGACGCGCGCTTTGCCAGGGCCGTAAAGATCAAAGGGATTTCGCATGACTAAGGCGCAGTGCGGACCACGCGGAATCCGATGATTTGATCACGGCTGTCCGGCCCGATTTCATTGTTGCGGAAGGCGCAGCGCGCATAGGACGACCCATGATCCCAGCCCCCTCCACGCAGGACGCGGGCAGTTCCGCTCGTCGGGCCGCGTGTGTCAGGTCCCGGCGCCGTGGGGTAAGGCCCCAGCCAGTCCCAACACCACTCGAAGACATTCCCACACACATCGTGGAGTCCATATCCATTGGCCGGGAAAGATCCCACTGGGCTCGTGTAAGGAAAGCCACCGGTCTGATAGTCGGGGTGAAAGGTGCGCGTCGGGCTCGGATCGTATGGGTAACCCACGACGCTGTAGTAGTTGGCCCACGAGTGAGTGCTTTCCGATCCCCAAGGGAAACGCAGCCCGGTCTGACCGCCGCGCGCAGCTTTCTCCCATTCAGCTTCCGTGGGAAGCCTGTAGCCATTCGCCGTCCACTTCACCATGGCATTGGTCAAATTTACCTGGCCGGTCTTGTAGATCACACTCTGCGAACCATCTGTGTAATAGGCCGGCACCAACCCATCCATCTGACTCCGCGCGTTGCACCATTTGACCATGTCATACCAGTTCACATTATGCACTGGGTGGCCCGTTGCCTTGCCCAATCCCGGGTTGTCGAAGAGGTATCCGTTGGCCACAGCCCATCCATAGACTGTGTCCCATTGAGCCTTGGTCGTTTCTGTCAACTGCACGTAGTAAGCGCCGACGGCAACCATGTGGACCGGGGCGATGGCGAGCGAATCGACCGCATCTCCCATTTGGAACACTCCCGCCGGCACCAACGCGAAGCCGGAAGGAGCGGTCAAGCCATCATCCACGGTGAGCCGAAAGCGCATCTGGGAGGAGACCTGCTGATTCCAGTCCACTCCGGCATTCCAAGTCAGCACGCGGCCCGGCCCGGGCATGATGCCGGGTCCGATGTCGCCGGTGACGCTCGTCGATGGCACCGCAAACGTCGCCCCGCCGTCGTTGGAAATCTGCAGGGTGACCGTGACGGCGGTCGCGCCCGGCGCCGACAGATCGTAGGTCACATCCACAAGTTTCGTCCCCACCCGCTGCGCTGGGATGATATTGGTGATGCTCGGACCGCCCAGTGCTGTCCCCAGGAACGGCGTCAGGATCGCCATCCCTAGAATCCAGCGGCGCAACAACGGAAAGACGCGTGGCTTCTCTTCTTCGCGACGTTGGCAGCGGTTTTGAAATGGCATGGATTTGAGCCCTGAGCGGGTGCTTTTGAGATACGCGCGAACGGGAGGTCGAGATGGCGGAAACACGGAGCGTGAAGGAAGACTTTCAGCATTCGTCACGGCGACATCATTGAGTGCGGTCGGTCGCGAGTGCCTTCGGTTTTCGGATGACCCCAAACGCAAAGCGAGTGCCGTGCGGTCGGGATGGCTCCGGAGGGACGGCGGAGAGGGAAGCAGAAAAGCGCAGTCTGTCCAGTCACCCTTTCTGGGCTGTGGCCTGGGTCTCGAGGGATAAGCCGCGCGGTTGGACATCTCGGTGGTCGCGGTATCTACTGCGGTTCACCTTTTGCTGATGCATCCCCGATTCCTGATTGCCGCCTTTTCCACTGCCGTAGGCCTGTTCACTGCGATGCCGCGCGCGGAGGCCGAGGCCGTGCCGCTTCCGATTCCACTGTATGAGACGCGGGCGGAGCATGATCAAAACGGGACGGGGAAGTTCTTTCTCGGGCGCGAGATTGCGTTTGTGATGGGGCACCAGGCGGCAAACTGGCTCGAAAGGCCGGAGCGCGAGCAGGAGGAGAAGACCGATGTGATGGTGGAGGCGCTGAAATTCCGCGATGGGGAAGTGGTTGCGGACATCGGATGCGGATCCGGTTACGTGAGCCGGAAGATTGCAAAAAAGGTGGCACCGACCGGAGTGGTCTATGGTGTCGATATTCAGCAGGAAATGCTCGATCTGCTCGCGAAGCGGATGGCCATGTTTCGCATCTCAAACGTGAAGCCGGTGATGGGCACGACGACCAATCCGCAGGTGCCGCCGGCGTCGTGCGACACGATGATCATGGTCGATGTGTACCACGAATTCGATCAGCCGTATGAAATGATCCGCGGGATGATCGCGGGGCTGAAGCCAGGAGGGAGGATTGTCTTTGTGGAGTTTCGGAAGGAAGACCCGAACGTGCCGATCAAGGAAGTGCACAAGATGAGCGAGGCGCAGGTCCGCAAGGAGATGGCGCTGCATCCCGAACTCGAGTTCGTGGAGAACCTCGACGTCCTGCCAATCCAGCACCTGATCATCTTCCGGAAAAAAGGTGGGAAGAGCGCGGCGCTGCCCTGCTGCGAGGCGCCGCCGAGCCGGGCGGCCCTGCTCACGCGCCACACCACCCCATGAAGTCCGGAGGGGGCAGCTTCGCCTGGCGCAAGCTCAGTGCGGCGAAGTGGGAGGATGTCTGGTGGGATCGGCTGAGTGAATTTCGCGATCGGCTGGCGATCGTCGCGCTCGCGGGGGCGCGGACGATCCGCGTCGAAGTCTTCGCGCTGAAGTCCATGGAGGCACAGCGACTCGTGCGGACTTTTGGCGGGCAGGCGCGGGAGGTGAAGCATCCGCGGCAGATTCAGGCGGCGGTGGACCGGGCGCCGATCAAAGTGCGCAATCGATTAGTCGTGGTTGCGACCGAGCGCGAGCGTGTGCTCGCGGCGGCAAAGAACGATGGACGCCGGCTGCTCCTGATTCCCGCGGGGATGGCCTTCGGCACGGGTGATCATGCCACGACCTCGACATGCCTGCGGTTGCTCGCGGACGTTAGCGAGGAGTTGGCGGACGCGCCGTGGGAGATGATCGATCTTGGCTGCGGCAGCGGCATCCTTGCGCTGGCGGGCCGAGCCCTCGGTGCGCGGCGCGTGGTGGCGGGCGACTTCGACCCGGATTCGGTGCGCACCACGAAGGAAAACGTGAGCGCCAACGCGATCGATCAGGTGACGGCGCAGAAGCTGGACGTGCTCCGCTGGGAGCCGAAGCGGACGTGGGATGTCGTCGCGGCCAATATGTATAGCGGCATTCTCGTGCCGATCGCTCCGAAGCTCGCTGCAGCGACGAAGACAGGCGGCCGCTTGATCTTCTCCGGAATCCTGCGCGCTCAGGAGCGCGAAGTCGTCGCGGCATTGAAAGCGAACTGTTTCCGCATCGAGAAGATCGTGCGGAAAGGGAAATGGGTGACTGGCCTAGCGACGAAGCTCTAGCCGCGGCCGCGGCTCTCGCCTACAAGCCTTCGTCTTCCGGCGGAAGGAAGACGCGGAAGCGATTCTTGTCGATCGCCTTCATGTAGGCCTCGCGCGGGGCGACGATACCCTGCTGCATGACCTGCCAGATGGCGTCGTCCATGAATTGCATGCCTTCGCTTTTGCCGCTCACGAGCACGTCTTGCAGCTTCTGCGTCGCGCCTTCGCGGATGATCGCGCTCGCGGCGTTGTTCACGACGAGGATTTCATTCACCGCGAGACGACCAGCCCCGTCGGCTTTCTTGAGGAGGAGCTGTGCGACGACGCCGCGGAGCGAGTTTGCGAGCATGGTGCGCACTTGCGCCTGTTGATCGGAAGGGAAGACGTCGATCATACGATCCACGGTCTTGCGCGCGTTGTTCGTGTGCAGGGTGCCGAAGACGAGCAGCCCCGTCTCGGCTGCGGTGAGCGCGAGCGAGATGGTCTCCAGGTCGCGCATTTCGCCGACGAGCACGATGTCGGCATCTTCCCGCAACGCCGCTTTCAGGCCCTGAGGAAAGTCGATCGCGTGCTCCGGCACCTCGCGCTGGGTGATGATCGACTTTTTGTTCACGTGCACGAATTCGATCGGCTCCTCGACCGTGATGATGTGCCGCGAGTAGTTCGTATTGATGTAATCGAGCAGGGCCGCCAGCGTCGTGGACTTGCCGGAGCCAGTGGGTCCGGTGACGAGGACCAGCCCGCCGCGGATGTTTCCAAACTCCTTCACGATTGGTGGAATCCCGAGCTGCTCGAGAGTCATGATCTTCGTCGGGATGAGGCGAAAGACGCAACCGAAGCCATTCGTCTGCTTGAGGAAATTGCACCGAAAGCGCGAGTGTTCATCCATCTCGTAAGCGAGATCGATGTCGCCCCCTTCGACGAACTTCTGCCACCGCTCCGGCCCGGAGATTTCGCTCATCATGAACGCCATCTCGTCGTGGGTGAGCGGCTCATTGCGAATCGCCACGATTTCACCGTGGCGGCGGATCTTCGGCGAATCACCCTCGGCGAGGTGAAGATCAGAGGCGCCGGCGTTGACGAGGACTTCGAAAAACTGGTCGATGTAGGCCATGGGGAGGAGGGGAAGTTGGGGGTTGAGAGTTGAGAGTTGAGAGCCGCGTTGGGTGCTACGAAGCTCAGTCAGCAAACAGGGAACGTCTCAGTCCACTCAGCATGCGACTTTGCTCCTCGGCTGCGGCGTAAAGCCTCTGATAGTCCGCTTCGCTGAGATACGCCCGCCTTTTGGATAGGTAGGTTTGCGAAACCACCTCGAATACTGAGCCGGCAGCGATCTCGATGAAACGGGCGAAGTCGTTTTTGGATGTGCGGGACGTTCCTTCGGCGATGTTCGACGAAATCGATAAAGCGGCACGTCGCATCTGGCTTGTGAGTCCAAAGCGCTCGTCATCCGGAAAAGTCTTCGTGATGGAATATACCGCGTCCGCGAAGTCGATTGCCTTGTGCCAGACGTCGAGCTTTTCAAAGTTAAACATGAGTGGGTGGGGTTTGGATGTTTGCTCGGACGTAATGTCGTGGCTCTCAACTCTCAACTCCCAACTATCTGCGCTTCTTCGCCGCGATGTGCTGGCGCATGAGGGGCTTTTGTTCGGCGCGAGCGTAGCATTCCTCGGCATCGATCAGGCCGGCGTCGAAGAGCTCCATCAGCGAGTCGTCCATCAGTTTCATGCCCGCTTTTTTCCCGGTCTGCATCACGCCGGGGAGCATGAAGGTCTTCGCTTCGCGAATCAGGTTGCCGACGGCGGGAGAGTTCGTGAGCACCTCCAGTGCGAGGACCCGGCCGGAGCCGTCGGCGCGCGGCACGAGCTGCTGCGAGACGATACCGCGCAGGGATTCGCTGACCATGACACGGATCTGCTCGCGCTGATCGGTCGGGAAGACGTCGAGCATGCGGTCGAGGGTGCGCGCGGCGTTGCCGGTGTGCAGCGTGCCGAGCACGAGATGGCCCGTCTCCGAGGCGGTGATCGCGAGGGAGATCGTTTCGAGATCGCGCATTTCCCCGACCATGATCACGTCGGGATCTTCGCGCAGCGCCCCGCGCAGCGCCGCGCCGAAGGATTTGGTGTGGGTGTGCACTTCGCGCTGGGTCACGTGGCAATTCTTCGAGGCGATGATGTATTCGATCGGATCTTCCAGCGTGATGATGTGGTCGCTGCGGTTCTCGTTGATGTAATCGACCATGGCGGCAAGCGTCGTGGACTTTCCCGAGCCCACCGAGCCGGTCACGAGGATGAGACCGTTGTGATACTTCGTGAGCATCTTCATCACCTCGGGAAAGCCGAGCTCATCCATGCTGCGCAGGCGCGTGTTGATGATGCGGAAGACGAGATCGAGGCCGAGGCGATGCCGAACGACCGACGCACGGAAGCGGCCGAAGTCCGTGGCGTAAGCGAAGTCCACGTCGCCGCGGGCCTGGAGCGTCGCCTTCTGCACATCGCTGAGGAAGCCCATGGCCAGTCGCTCGGTGTCAGCCGCGGTCAGCTTGTCGGCTTGGATCCAGATTGGTTCGATGGTGCCATAGCGGCGCCAGATCGGCTGGGCATTCACGCCGAGATGGACATCCGAGCAGTCTGACTCCTGGCCGATCCGCAGGTAGTCATTGACGTGCTCGAGCGTGTGAACTGCGTCGGCGTGTTCCGAGGGGGCGTGGGTTTCCATTCAGGTGAAATTTTCGAGAGAGCTATCGGCGTCGCCAGATGGTTTGCAATCCAAAGTTTCCTGCAATTGCCTTGCCGCGCGCGCGCCAGCCCGGCATGTAGTCAGCCCCGATATGGACACGACGATTCAGTCCCTCGGGCCTTGCGAATACGATTCTCCACTGCGCCACAGCGGCGGCCTGGAGGTGAATTTCAAGTCGGATGCCGCGCGCGTCCTGATCGATCATCGGATCGGTCCGAACAAGGAACCTCAGCTCGCGCAGAGCTTCGAGGTCGCCGGACCACGCGAGCGCATATTCTTCAATCCGAGTAAAACCACCGCCGGCATCGTGACGTGCGGCGGCCTGTGTCCGGGGCTGAACGACATCATCCGCGGGATCGTCACACAATGCCACTATCGCTACGGCGTCACGAAGACGCTCGGCTTTCGCTACGGCTACGAGGGGCTCGTGCAAAAGTATGGGCACTCGCCGATGACGCTGCGGCCGGAGTCCGTTGCGCAGATTCAGAACTTCGGTGGGACCATCCTCGGCAGCTCGCGTGGCCCGCAGGACATCGGCGAGATGGTGGACAGTCTCGAAGACATGGGCGTCGACCTGCTCTTCGTGGTCGGTGGCGATGGCACGCTGAAGGGCTCGGCCGAGATTGCCGCGGAAGTGCAGCGGCGCGGATTGAAGAAGGCGGTCATCGGAATCCCCAAGACGATCGATAACGACATCCTCTTTCTCGACAAGTCGTTTGGATTCGAGACCGCTTTTGCGGTCGCGGTCCAGGCCGTGAAGTGCGCCTTCGTCGAAGCCCAGGGCGCGATGAATGGCGTCGGATTGATCAAGCTCATGGGCCGCGACTCCGGCTTCATCGCTTGCTACGCGGCGCTCGCCGGCGGCAATGTGGACTACGTGCTCATCCCCGAAGTGCCCTTTGAGCTCGACGGGCCGAGCGGCCTGCTCGAGCAACTCCGCTACCGGCTGGCCAAGCGTAAGAGTGTCGTGATCGTTGTGGCCGAGGGTGCCGGGCAGGATCTGATCCATGCTGCCGAGGGCGCCGACCCCAGCGGCAACAAGAAGCTCGGCGACATCGGCATCTTCCTGAAGGATCGGATCAACGCTTTCTTCAAGGAACGCAAGATGAGCGCCGCGCTGCGTTACATCGACCCGAGTTATCTCATCCGCAGCGTGCCGGCGAACGCCGCCGACAACTTCTACTGCTCGCAGCTCGCTCAGCACGCGGTGCATGCTGCGATGGCCGGCAAGACCGGGATGCTCGTGGGGCGCTGGCATGGGGCGTTCGTGCATCTGCCAGTGTGGATGGCCACGCAGGGCCGGGCCAAGGTGGACCCCAATCGCGACCTCTGGCACGCGGTGCTCGAGAGCACCGGCATGCCCGCGCGGCTCGGGGCCTAGCGGGAAAAGAGTGAATCGACCGCGCAAGGCACGGTCTCCTTCGGCCAAATCCCGTGTGGCTTCGCGGGTATTCCCGGCTTTAATGCTCCACTCGCTCATGTCCTCGATCATCGAACACTCCGACCCCATCAATGCCCAGATCCTCGCCGTCTCCGAGGATCAGATCAAAGGCTTCGTTCGCGAGCCCTTCCTCGACATCGCGGAGAAATCCGGCGTGGCGATCGAGACCGTGCTCGAGCGGATCCGCACGATGCTGCAGGCGGGGACGATCCGGCGGGTGCGGCAGACGCTCATGTCCACGCAGCTCGCCGACGGTGCGCTCGTCGCGTGGGTCGTGCCCGAAGAGAAACTCAATGCGGCTTTCGACTTCATGTTCCAGAAGGATCCGTTCAGCGGCCATGTTGTGGTGCGTTCGACGGATCAGCAGACCGCCGGCTCGCAGTATCGGCTATGGACGACGCTGAAAGTGCCGGTCGGTATTTCGATGGGAGACCACTGTCGCGTGCTGATGCAGCACACCGGCTGCGAGCGCTTCAAGCTCATGCCGGCGAAAGGCATCTTTGCCCTCGGTGTCGGCCACGTGCGGCGCAAGACCATCGAGCCGGGCGATCGCTTCGATGAGCCGGCCAAGATGCAGCGGGTCGAAAATGTCGCGCTCAATGAGCGCGAGTGGGATGTGCTGCTCGCTTTGAAGCGTGAGCTGGCGCCGGACGAAGTGCGCGTCGGCCTCTGGGAAGCACGCGCAGCCGAGGCCGGAGTCGATCTGGAAACGTTCTGCCGCACCGCGGAGGACCTGAATACGCGTGGTGTGATCGGACGCTTCTCCACTTTCCTCGAACACGTGAAGCCCAGCGCGGGAGGCGAGCGCGTGACCCGCTTCAACGCACTTTTCCACTGGGCCGTGCCGCCGGGGCGCGAGGTGGAGGCCGGTGGCGAAGTGGGCCGGCATCACATCATGACGCACGCCTACTGGAGGGAGGGCGGGGCGGAGTTTAAGAACGTGAACGTGATGGGCGTGGCCCACGGCACCGAGAAGGATCGGGTGCTCGCGCACAAGGCGGCGATCGATGTGCACCTCGCGGAGCGTGGGATCCCGGTGAGCTACACGAATGTCTTCTGGGGCGGCCGCAGCGAGATCAAGCCGAGCGAGATCTCGCCGAAGCTGCACCGCGAGTGGATGGCGAAGATGGCCGCGCCCGCGGCGGCGCTCACGTAGCCGCAGCCGTCAGTCGGTCGAGGCTGGGGATCGTCGGTGTTCTTGCCTTTGGGCATGCGCCGAAGAGGATGGCCACCTTCCTCCATGTCCGCCAAACCCACTGACTGCCGCGTCGTCGCAACGACGCTCTACTTTCTCCCGATCGAACTCCGCATGCCGCTCAAGTTCGGCGCGGAGACGGTGACCCACGTGACCTGCGCGCGGGTCAAGGTTACCGTGCGCGGCAATGACGGGCGCACCGCGGAAGGGTGGGGGGAGACGCCGCTCAGCGCGAGTTGGGTGTGGCCGAGCAAGCTGCCGATCGAAGACCGCCGCCGCGCGCTGGAGGAGTTCTGCATCTTGCTCGCGGAAGCATGGGCGCGCTTCGAGACGGCGGGCCATCCGATGCGCGTCGGGCACGCTTTTCAGGCGGAGTTGCTGCCGGCGTTGCGCACGCGTTTCAATGCCCGGCGCGCCGGTCAGGAGCCGATGCCATGTCTGGCCGCGCTGGTGTGTTGTTCGCTCTTCGATCTTGCGCTGCACGATGCCTTCGGACGCTTGCATGGCGTGCCGGTCTTCGAGACCTACGGCCCGGAGTTCATGAACGAAGATCTCGCGAGCTACCTCGATCCGGCGGCGGGGACTCGCGTGTCCTTTGCGGGAAAATATCCGCGCGACTTCTTCCGGGCGCAGCGGGCCGAGACGCTGCCGGCGTGGCATCTGGTCGGTGGCGTGGACCCACTCGAGGCGAGCGATCTCACCGGCAGCGAGCCGCGGGACGGATACCCCGTGCTCCTCGCCGATTGGATCCAGACCGATGGCCTGCGTTGCCTGAAGATCAAACTGCGCGGCAACGACGCGGCGTGGGACTTCGAGCGCACGGTGCGGATCGGCCGCATCGCGCTGGAGCACGGTGTGGACTGGCTCACCGCGGACTTCAACTGCACCGTCCACGATCCCGCCTATGTGAATGTGATCCTCGACCGACTGCGCGACGAGGAGCCGCGTTTCTACGGCATGCTGCTCTACGTCGAGCAGCCCTTTCCCTACGAGCTGGAAGAGCACTCGATCGACGTGCACAGCGTGGGAGCGCGCAAGCCGCTCTTTCTCGATGAAAGTGCGCACGACTGGCAGCACGTGCGGCTCGGCCGCGAACTCGGCTGGACCGGTGTGGCGCTGAAAACCTGCAAAACTCTCACCGGCGCGCTGCTCAGCGCTTGCTGGGCGCAGGCCCACGGGATGACGCTGATGGTGCAGGACCTCACGAACCCGATGCTCGCGCAGATCCCGCACGTGCTGCTCGCCGCGCACGTCCCGACGATTATGGGCGTCGAGACGAATGGCATGCAGTTCTACCCCGCCGCTTCCGCGCCGGAGGCCGTCGTCCACCCCGGCATCTACCAGCGCCGCGGTGGCCAGCTCGATCTCTCGACGATCCGCGGGCCCGGGCTCGGATATCGGCTCGAAGAAATCGCGCGCGAGCTGCCGAAGCCCGCCGCCGTCTGCGGGTAATGTCGCGCACGCTGCTGATCCTCGCGGCGCTGCTCGTCGCCACGGTCGCGGCGTACTGGCAGGTGGGGGAATGCGGATTCGTTGGCTATGACGATCCGAGCTACGTGCGCGATGAGCCGATGGTGAATCAAGGCCTCCGTTCCGCTGCCGCGGCGTGGGCTTTCACCGGCGTGCACAGCGCGAACTGGCATCCGGTGACCTCGCTCAGTCATATGCTCGACTGCACGCTCTTCAAGCAGCGGCCCGGACCGATGCATTGGATGAACCTCGGCTGGCACCTGCTGAACACCGCGCTCGTTTTTCTCCTCTGGCAGCGACTCAGCGGCGCGCTCTGGCGGAGCGCAGCGGTGGCCGCATTCTTCGCGCTGCATCCGCTGCACGTCGAATCCGTCGCGTGGATCTCCGAACGCAAAGACGTGCTCAGCACCGCGCTGTGGCTGCTCACGATCTTTGCTTACATCCGCTGGGTGGAGCGGCCGGGCCGCGGACGTTATGCGCTGCTTTTGCTCGGCGCCGCGCTCGCGCTGATGGCCAAGCCCATGACCGTGACTTTGCCGTTCACACTCTTGCTCCTCGACTACTGGCCGCTGCGGCGCTGGCCGGAGCGCGGCTGGGCAGCGTTGCTGCGCGAGAAGATCCCGCTCTTCGTCCTCGTGCTCACGCTGAGTGTGGTCGTGTATCTGGTGCAGGACACGACGGGTGCGACGAGCTTCGGCGCGAGTCTCACCTTTGGAATGCGACTTGGGAATGCCCTCGTCAGCTACGTCCGCTATCTCGGACAGACCTTCTGGCCAGCCGCGCTCTCGCCCTTCTACCCGCATCCCGGCTGGTGGCCGTGGTGGATGATCGCGGGAGCATTCCTGCTGCTCGTGGCCGTGAGCGGTTTGGCCTGGCGTGAGCGCCAGCGGCGGGCGTGGCTCGCCTTCGGCTGGTGGTGGTTCCTCGGCACGCTCGTGCCGGTGATCGG
>JANPIS010000279.1:0-7832 GCA_031425095.1 Chthoniobacteraceae bacterium | reverse complement strand
CCGCCGGCCGCCTGTCCATCCCGACGGGACTCTGCTTCGCCACAGCGCTGCTGGTCGGAGCATTCACCTCCTCGGCGCTGCTCCTGCCGCGCGACTTCACCGTGCTCCTCGCCACGTATCTGGCGCTGGCTTCCGCGTATTCATTCTTCTTCAAGCGTCGGCTGCTGCAGGATGTCTTCCTCCTCGCAGGACTGTACACGATGCGCATCATGGCCGGCGGCGCCGCGACCGGCGTGGAAATCTCGCCGTGGCTGCTTGCCTTCTCGCTCTTCTTTTTCCTCAGCCTCGCCTTCGTGAAGCGCTATGCGGAGTTGCTCATGATCGCCGATCGCGCGGAGCAGCAAGCGTCCGGGAGGAACTACCAGACTGGCGACATCAGCCTGATCGAAAGCGTCGGCCCGAACAGCGGGTACATCGCGGTGCTGGTGCTCTGCCTCTACATCAACAGTCCCGCCATCGTCGGCGTGTATTCGCACCCGGGCTGGCTGTGGTTGCTCTGTCCGATCCTGCTCTACTGGATCACCCGCATCTGGTTCCTCGCGCGCCGGCGCACCCTCGCCGACGATCCGGTGATCTTCGCAGTGCGCGACCGCGTGAGCATTCTCTCTGGCGTCGCTGCCGTCGTCGTCTTCCTGCTCTCGCGATGAACATCTGCTTCCTGAACATGCCGATCGAGTACTACTCACCCGTCTCGGGTGGGGCGATCGCGACCGTCATCATGCAGACCGCGCGGACCTTGATTGAACATGGGCATCACGTCCACGTGCTCACGATCACCAATGGGGACGAACTCTACCAAGTCGGCCAGGTGACGCCGATCGAAGCCAAACGGCGCGAAGATCTCCCGCGCCTCTTGCGTTATCTCTCGGCCATTCGCCGCCGTCTGCATCGCTGGGACTGGCCGCGCTACGAATCCTATCTCGGCTCCTTCAGCCGCGCGCTGCGCCATCTCTCGCCCGTGCCGGATGCGGTGGTGATGTTCAATGATCTCGTCTCGCCGAAATACGTGAAGCGCGTGCTGCCGAAGGCGAAGGTCGTGGTCTGGCTACAAAACGAGAATCGCTCGATCCACGACATCCAGGAGACCGCGCGGAAGACCGACGCCTTCATCACCTGCAGCGGCTACATCCGGCGCTGGACCTCGGAACATTACGGCCTGCCGCCGGAGCTCTTCACGATCGTCCATAACGCCGCGGATTGCTCGGTCTTCACGCCCCGCGCGAACTTCCTTGATCCCGTGGATGAGCTGCGCGTGCTCTTTCTCGGCCGCATCGATCCGAACAAAGGACCAGACATCGCGGCAGATGCGGTCGCGGCGCTGCGGCGCGAGGGTGTCCGCATCAGTCTCACCGTCGGTGGGGGGCTGTGGTTCTACGGCCACGGGAATGAAATGGCCGATCCCTACTTCCGAAAGTTGAAAGAGAAGATGGACGCCGCGGAGGCGGACTACGTCGGTCACGTCAATCGCCACGACGCCCCCGCCCTTTACCGTCGGCACGATGCCGTGTGCGTGCTTTCGCGTTCGCACGACCCGTATCCGCTGGTGACCATGGAGGCGATGGCGAGCGGTTGCGCGGTCGTCGCTGCCGATCGCGGAGGGCTCGTGGAAGCCTGCGACGAAGCCGGCCAGCTCGTGAATCCCGATGATCTTCCCGCCGTCATCGCCGCGCTGCGCAAGCTCGCCACCGACCCCGCTTATCTCCGCAGCGAAAAGGAAAAATCGGTGAAGCGCGCCGCGCGTGAACCGTGGTCGCTGTGCGCCCAGCGCCTCGAGGAGGTACTCTCTTGAACATCGCCATCACTTCTCTCTATCTGCCGAGCGGCAGCAAAATCGGCGTCGGATATGTCGTCCACACCTTCGCCAACAAGATGGTCCAGCGCGGCCACCGCGTAACCGTCTTCAGCCAGACGGGCGCCTCGCCGGATTCACAATACGAAGTCGTCGTCGTGCCCTCCGGCAATCGGCTGCGAACCTTTGCCTTCGCGTGGAACCTCCGCGGATACGACTTCACGAAATTCGATCTGCTGCACGCCCACGGCGATGACTGGTTCATGTGGGGTGTGAAACGGCCCCGCCATATTCACACACTCCACGGCTCCTGCCTCGCGGAGATGATTCACGCGAAGGGTTTCCGCTCGAAGTTGCGCATGGCGGCGCTCGCGCTCGGCGAATTCTCAGCGTGCATGATCGCGGACGAAATCGTCGCGGTTTCCTCAAACACGCGTCGTTACAACTCATGGGCACGGCTCGTGATCCCGAACGGCGTGGACATGGACGTGTTCCATCCCGGCAACGAGAAGTCCAGGATTCCGACGCTGCTCTTTGTCGGCACCATGCACGGGCGCAAACGCGGGGCGATGTTGCTCGATCTCTTCAAGCGGGAGATTCGGCCCAAGGTCCCAAACGCCGAGTTCTGGGCGGTCTGCGAAGAGGAAGTATCCGGCGAAGGCGTCTGCTGGATGGGCCGTGTGCCCGAGGACAAGCTCACGGACCTCTATCGTCGCGCCTGGGTCTTCTGCCTGCCGAGTTCCTACGAAGGTTTCGGCGTGCCATATATCGAAGCGATGGCCTCCGGCACACCGGTGGTGGCGACGCCGAATGTCGGCGCTTGCGAAGTCACCGACGACGGCCGCTACGGTGTCATCTGCCCGGACGAGGAGCTCGCGAGCAATATCGTCCGCATGCTGACGGACACCGTGCTCCGCGATCGGATGCGCCGTGCGGGCCTGCTGCGGGCGCGCGACTTTTCCTGGGACCGCGTCTGCGACGACTACGAGGCGCTCTACGGTGCGGGCGTCACGAGCAACGGAGCTCACTCCGCGTGAGCGCGACTGCCGAGATGCCTCCGCCGCATTCAGACCGGAAGATCAGCGTGGCAATTTTCGCGAGCGCCTTTTACCCGCACACCGGCGGCGTCGAAGAGCTGGTCCGCCAGCTGTGCCATGAACTCAGGCACCAGAATGTCGAGCCGATCATCCTCACCGATCGCTGGCCGAGGAACCTCCCACGTCACGAGATCTACGAAGGCACACCCGTCTATCGCCTGCCGATGCGGATGCCGGATTGGAATTTCCGCGTCCGGCTCGTTCACACGCTGACCTTCCCCTTCACCTGCCATCGCATGCTCGACATCCTCCGGAGCCATCGCGTGGAGGTGATCCATGTGCAATGCGCCGGGGGCAACGGTCTCTACGCGCTGGCGGCTCAGCGCGCACTCGGGCTGCCGCTCGTGCTCTCTGTGCAGGGCGAGCGGACCATGGATGCGAATAAGATTTACGATCGCCTGCCGTCCCTGAATCGCACGCTGCGGGAGCTGGTCGGCGTCGCGAGTGCCGTCACCGGCTGCTCGCGCGACACCCTCGCCGATCTCGAGCAGTGGTGGGGCCAGTCGCTCGGCGCGAAAGCGAGCGTGATGTACAACGGCATCCGCCCCGATGACTTTGCGACCAGCCAGCCGCACGTGCATCCACGGCCTTACATCCTCGGTATCGGCCGGATCGTTGCGCAGAAAGGCTTCGATGTCCTCATCGACGCCCTTGCCGACGCGGGGCTCGAGTCTCACGACCTGCTGCTCGCGGGCGAAGGTCCGGAACTCGCCGCACTCCAGCAAAAGGCGCTTGATCGCGGGGTGCATGACCGCGTGCATTTTCTTGGCCGCGTGGATCGCGTGCGCGCCGTCTCGCTTTTCAGAGGCTGCACCTTCTTCGCCCTGCCATCGCGCATGGAACCCTTTGGCATCGTGAATCTCGAAGCGATGGCCGCGGGCAAAGCCATTGTCGCTTCCCGCGTGGGTGGCGTCCCCGAGGTCGTGATCGATGGCGAAACCGGCGTCCTCGTGCCGCCGGGAAATGTGGGCGCACTCGCCGCCGTGCTGCGCCGGTTTGCGGCCGACAAAGCACTGGTCGAACGCCTCGGTGCCGCGGGAAGTCGGCGCGCTGCGGAGTTTACCTGGCCTGCGATCACACGCGCCTATCGGCAGCTTTACGTGAACGCGGTCGCCGGCGCGGATCGGGCCGCGCTGCGGTCCCGATCAAGTGAATCCGCCCACGCTTCGGCCACCGCCGTCAGCGCGACCGACCTGTAGCAACCGCACGACCCGCACCCGATCTCCCGCTTTCCCGGTATGCTCAAGACGCTCAAATCGAACTGGCAGTCGCTCTTTTTCCTCCTGCTCCTCTGCTGGCTGCTCGTCGCTGCGGCGTATCACGGCGCATTGAATCCGAACTCCGGCATCACCGGCATCGACTTCAAGATCTACGCCACCGCCGCCGGTTGGCTGAACGCCGGCGAGCCGCTCTACTACCCGGGCGTCGAGGGCAAGCAGGGCTACATGTACACCCCCGCCGTCGCCTGGGCGCTGCGTCCGCTCGCCGCGATGCCCTTCGAGCAGGCGCTGAAGATTTGGTTCCTTTTCAATGCTGCCGCACTCATCACCGCCGTCGCGCTCTATGCCTTCGCCGCGCGCCTGCGCTGGCGACACGCCGCCGCGCTGGGCATCCTGCTCCTCGTCGCGTTCCGCTTTTGGCCGACGACCTGCAACCTCGGCATGGGTCAGGTGAATTGCCTGCTCCTCACGCTCGTCGCCGGGATGATGCTCGCTGACAGCCGTGGAAAATTCGGCATCGTTGCCGTGCTCATCGCTGCGGCGGCCATGGTAAAGCTGTGGATGGCCCTCGCCGGCATCCATCTCCTCGTGCGGCGAAAGTGGGGCGCGGCCATCGGTTGTGGGTTCGCCTTTGCCGCGATGCTCGCCGGCAGTTTCGCACTCGTCGGCTGGCAGGAGTGGCCCGGCTTCGTCGGCACCGTCACATCGAAGCACGCCTCCGTGCAGCCCGGCCTCGTCTCTCAATCTTTCCTCGGCTTCGCGCGCATCCGCTTCGCCGACTCCGGCCTCGTCACGCCGCTGATCGACAACGGCCTCGTGCAGCACGGCTTCGTGGCGCTCGGATTTCTCGCCGTCCTCGGGGCGCTGACCTCGCTCTCTTTCGCCAGCCCCGCCCGCTCGGCTTACGAGACGCGCCTGCGCTTCGGCTTCACCATCCTCTCAGTGCTCCTGCTCCTGCCGATCTGCCACATGGAGTACTACATTCTCGCCGTTCCGCTCTTCTGGACGCTCTTCGCTCCCGGTGAAAAGGCCCGGCCCCACGCGCTCGCGATCCTCTTCGCGATCGCTGCTTACGTGGCCTTCACCCGCCCTGTCCCAGTATCTGGGCCCGGCCTCGCGGGCGTCCGCGACGGCGCCAAGTCGCTCATGGCATCCGCCCCATTTTTCACCGCAGTCGTCCTGTGGATCACAGCGCTCTGCGAGATCAAGCGCGTCCGCGGCCTGGCAAGGCAGCCAACAGGCGACCCGCAACTTGCCCCGACCGCCAACGCCATTGCCGCCTAGCTCCACAGCCCCTCCCGTCTTCCGATTATGCGCATCCTCTTCATGTTCGTCGTGGATTGGTCCAAGGAGTTCGCCGACTACGAACGCGGCGCGGTGCCGTCCCATCGTCTCTTCGGCTACGCCGAACTGAAGAAGCTGGGCCACAAGCCCTCCATCGTGCAGCGACCAGGTTGGCTGCGACAGCTCCTCAGTCGCCCGATTCTCTGGCGCATCTACCAAGCCCTCGTCGCGGTGTGGCGGCAGCGGAATGTGGACGCGATCTTCGCGATCAACGAAGCGGCCGCAGTTCCCCCGCTGATCCTGAAACGGCTCGGCCTGTTACAAACGCCGGTGATCGTTTTCAACACGGCGCTGATGCATCCACGCAACCGCTCGGGACTGCGGAAGCTCATGTGGAAATGGACGCTCGGGGCCGCGGAGGCCGTGGTCTCACAGACCGAGATGGAGCTCGCGACCGTGTGGAAGGAATTCGGCCTGCAGGAGGAGCGGCAGCATCTCATGCACATGCTCGTGGATATGGACTTTTTCCAACCGGAGCCGGATGTGCCGCTCGGCGACTACTGCCTCGCGGTTGGAACCAATGAAGCGAAGGATTTCCCGACGCTGATGAAGGCATTTCCGAAAAACGAAAAGCTCATCATCGTCACCGATCCCTACAACGCGGCGATCGTCGAGAAGGCCCGTGAGCCCGGCATGCCCGTCGAGGTGCTGCAAGCGATCCCGATCACGCGGATCAAGCGCATGTATCAGGAGGCGAAGCTGACCATCAATCCGCTCACCGATACCCCGTACGGCTCCGGCCACACCGTCGTCCTTGAGAACATGGTGCTCGGCAAACCGGTCATCGCAACGCGGGTGGGCGGGATGATCGACTACTTCGAGGAAGGCGTCTCCGCGATCGGCTACACCGCCGGCGACGTGGAGGATCTGCGACAGAAAATCTCCTCCTATCTCGAGAATCCCGCGCAGTTCGCGCACATCGGGCGGCAATCGCCAGACTGGGTGCGCAAGTTTTCGTCGAACGAGTTTGCCCTCGCCCTTCTGCGCATCGCGACCTCCCTCTGCACTCATCCGAAGGCCGTGAAAGGCCGTGCGGCCTGCGTCGAGCACTGAGGAACCCGGCGGCCAGAGCCGCCACGGGATCACGCGAGCCCCCTGCCATGAAAGTCTTCGCGACCACTGCGATCAACGAACCGGGAGTCGCCACGTATCTCCCCCTCTTCCAGCGGCTCGCCAAAGAGGATCGCTTCCGTGTCCACACGCTCGTTCCGGACGCGGAGTTCGCCGACCTCGTCCTGTTCCTCGATGGTCATCAGCATTACCTCGACCTCACGCTGCGCGCGATCACCGAGCATCCTTTGACCCGCCGCGATCGCAACCGCGCGTTCGTTTACAACGAGATGGATCAGCCTTGGTGCGCGATGCCCGGGCTCTATGTCGCGATGCCGCGCAGCTCGTTCGATTGGCAGCGGCAGCGGCCGTGTTCGTACCTTTCGCTGGTCAACAATCTCGTGGCCGCGCCGGTTGAGCCGTCGAGCGAGCCCGATCTGCTCTTCTCCTACATGGGTCGCCTCGGGCATCCGGTGCGCGAGGCGATCGTGCGGCTCAGCCATCCGCGCGCAGTGATCGAGGATACGAGCCGCCTGAGCTTCTTTGGCGCGACGACGGATGAAGTGTCGCAGCAAAAGCGCCGCTACGCCGAAGTGGTGCGCCGCTCGAAATTCGTCCTCTGTCCGGTCGGCAGCGGGACTTCGTCCTTCCGACTTTTTGAAACGATGGCGGCTGGGCGTGTCCCAGTCATCGTGAGCGACGATTGGGTGCCGCCGGTCGGACCCGATTGGGACACATTTTCGCTCACGATTCCCGAACGCAAGGTGCGCGACCTTCCCGCCATCCTCGAGCGCCACGAGCCAGACTTCCAGACGATGGTGAAGGGCGTGCGGCCTGCCTATGATGAGTGGTTTGCGAACGATGTGCTCTTTCATCGCATGATCGAAAGTTGCCGCGACATCATGGAGCGTCGGCCCTCCCCCGAAAAAGCGCGCTCCGGTCGGCTCGACTTGCGGTATCTCCGCCTCCGTGCGCGGGGCTGGAAACACGAGGTGAAGACCGCGATGGGCCGAATCGGCGGCCGGCTGAAATCAACCGCCGACCCGGCCTGACCCTCCGATGACCGTCATCTCCATCATCATCTGCACGCGCAATCGTGCGCCGAGTTTGTCGCGCACCCTCACGGCGATCGGCGAGGTCGCCATTCCCGCCGGAGCCAGGTGTGAAACGCTCGTGGTGGACAATGCTTCGACCGACGACACAAAAACGGTCACGCAGAACGCGCAGCTCCGGAACGCCATTCCGCTCCGCTACCTGAGCGAGCCACGCGGTGGCCAATCCTGCGCGCGCAATGCCGGCCTCGCCGCCGCCACCGGCGACATCATCGTCTTC
>JANPIS010000278.1:0-25041 GCA_031425095.1 Chthoniobacteraceae bacterium | reverse complement strand
CGACATCATCAAGAAGGGTCTCGATCGGCTGGAAGAGTTCTGCAAGACGCTCTAAGCGCTCGCACATCCGATCAAAAGTAGAGGCGGCACGCTCCATGGGCGTGCCGCCTCACTCTTTGGTAACCCACCGCTCCGTTTGTGCAGCGGGGTACACTTTGCCCGGCAAATGTGCCGTTCTGCAGCTCGCATTCGTGGGCTGCTTGGCGGACCAGTATTCAGGCGAAGCTAGCGTTCCTTTCCGGGACGCTGGCGCGCGGTGCTGTCCGGAGATGCCGCGATCTTCTGCGATGGCTCTTGAATGGCAATTGCTCGCCGCGCATACCGTCAACCGCGACGAACCGTCACGAACGGGTGCGCCGGCTGTCTAACGATCCGTGCGCTCACGTTTTGAATCCGCCGAGTTGCTCATCGCCAGCGACAGTTACGATCGGTCCCCTACGACCGACTGCAACCGGTGGCCACCGACTTCGACCCCCGCTGTTCGCGCCGACATCCTCGACATCCTCGACATCCAGGACAGCACACGGACGTAAACAGTTCAGTCGTTTCGAATTCTCAAATCGGAAAAGTATCCTTCTGTCCCCACATCGACCCATAGCCCCACGGCACCGACTGCCTCCGGGCCGTGCTTGAGGTCATTCACGACCAGTGCGGGCCGCTGGTGCCCGTTGATGAAGAGTTTCGCTTGGGCACCCTTCACCTCGATCTTCACGTCGATCCATTCCCCCAAGGCCATGTCGGTGTAAGACTCGTATTCTCCGGGTGCCTCTTTCCGCAGCCGGTCGAACTTGAAGTCGGGGAATGAAAAATACTGCGTGGAGCGGTTTCGTCGGAGTTGATTTTCGACCCTGGCATTCTGCGGACGGATGTAGATGCACTCAAATTTCGAGTTGTCCTCATTGATGCGGAATGCAATTCCGATGAAGCCTCGTGCCAGGTCCGGCGCCTCCTTGAGCAATTTACTCAACACCTTCACCTCGATCGTTCCGTCGCGAAAGTGAGTTCCCTTGAGCCTCGCGAACGTGGGTTCATCGAACTCTTTTACTGCTGGGTCTTTGAGGACCCGGATGGCCTCCTTATCACCGATCCTTTGTGAGGCCGCAGAGACGCTGACGGCCTCAAGGTCCGCTGTGCCGAGGTTGACCGCCTGCACTTCCAGGATTGAAGTCCCGATGAGAGAGAACGCGGTAAATGAAACCAGGATTGTTTTCATAATTGATGTGTCTTTATTGCCGGAAAACAAAATCGCGGCGAGCGGGACTATCCAGCGCGCTTCTGCTGTGCGGTGGCGGCCAGCAAATCGATCATCGTCTTCAGCACGCGCGGGGCGCGGCCACGCTGCCAGATGAGCAGCAGATCCCAATGCGCGGCGGGGTCGATGAGCGGCACGAGGGTGACTGCCGGCGGCGGAGTTTGGGCGAAGTAGTCCGGGAGAAGGGTGACGGCGCCGTCGCTGGCGACCATCGAGAAGACTTCGCCGATGCTGGCGGCGTCAGCGATGAACTTGGGACGGAAGCCAGCCTCGCGGCAGATCCGAGTGATCCACTGGTTGCGGCCGGGCACTTCATCATCGGGGAATCCGATGAAAACGTCCTTCTTTAAGTCGCCGGGGCGGAGTTCGCGGCGCGACGCCAACCGATGATCCGCCGGCATCACCACGCAGACGCCGAGGGTGGCGAGTTTGCGCGTGTAGAAGTCGCGCGACAGCGATGCTCCTTCCTGGCCGATGAGCGCGAGGTCGTTGTCGCCTTTTTTCAAGGCCGCGATTTGTTCGCCGGGTGAGAGGTCGAGCAGCTTCACCTTGGCCTCGGGATGCTCGCGGCGGAGCGCGGTGAGCGCTGGATTCAAATAGGTGCGCGCGGCGGAGCCGATGTAGCCGATGCGCAGTTCGGCACGCTGGCCGCGGGCCCGCCGCCGCAGGTCCGCGCACACGGCATCATATTGCTCCAGCACGGGGCCGACGCCGGCGAGCGCGGCCTGCCCCAGCGCGGTGGGTTTGACGCCGCTGGACTGGCGCTCGAGCAAGGCGCCGCCGAGTTCATTCTCCAGCGCCTGCATCTGCCGCGTGAGCGAAGGCTGCGTGATGTGCAGGCGCGCGGCGGCGCGGTTGAGGCTGCCTTCCTCCACCACGATGCAGAAGGCGCGGAGCAGTTCGATCATGACCCGCAGGGTATGCACAACGCGCATAATGGCAATACGCGCCCGGCATTATCCGCCACCCGGCGCGCACCGCATGGTGTCTCCGCGTCAGAAATCCTTTCTGCCGCAATTTCAAAATCCAAAACGACAATACCAATGAACACCGCATCCCAGATTCACGCCCCGACTTCCGTTGAGGCCACCAATCCAATCCGCACGCTGGTCTCCGCGCTGACCCGCACCGACGGCAGCGTGGCTCCGGCGCTCCAGCGCCTCGCGCTTGCCGCGGTGGTCTTCCCACACGGAGCGCAAAAACTGCTCGGCTGGTTCGGCGGCTACGGCTTCACCGGAACGATGGGCTTCTTCACCGGCACGATGGGCGTTCCGTGGCTGCTGGCCTTCGGCGTCATCATGATCGAGTTCTTCGTTTCGCTGCTGCTGCTGGTCGGCGCTGGCACCCGGTTCGCCGCGCTCGGCATCGGCACCGTGATGACGACGGCCATGTTCATGGTGCATGTGAAAAACGGCTTCTTCATGAACTGGGCCGGCAAGCAGCAAGGCGAAGGCATCGAGTATTTCCTGCTCATCCTCGGTCTGGCGCTGGGCCTGATCGTCGCCGGTGGAGGCCGTTGGTCCGTGGATCGCGCGATAACCAAGCGTTGAAGCATTGGCATTCCACCTTTCCACGATGAACCGCCGCGATTGGATCACCCAGGGTCTTGCCGCTGCGCTGGCCACCCAGTTCCCTGGTCCACACTCCACGTCTTTGCTTGCCATGAATACCTTCACCACTCCGGCATTTCGTCCCGTGATTCGGCGCGTCGTCTTGCGCACCGCGAACGCTGCGCGCCTCGCCGAGTTCTACCAGCGGGCGCTCGGTCTGGAGCCTCGGGCGGATGCGTCGGACAAGCGGACGATCGCGCTCCACCATCCCGGCACGGGCGATGTCCTCCTGACGCTCATCGAAGACAAAGGCGCCAGCCCGGTGGCAGCCGGCGCGCCGGGCCTCTTCCATATCGCGTTCCTGTTCGCCGAACTCGCCGGCTGGCGGTCCATGGTGCGGCGGGCCATCGCTGCGACGATTCGCTTTCACGGAGCCTCCGATCATGGCGTGAGCTGGGCGACCTATCTCGAAGACCCCGATGGCAACGGCTTGGAGCTGGCCTGGGACAAGCCCGCGAATGAATGGCCGTGGCGCGGCGATCAAATCCAAATGGTCAGCCAGGCTCTGCCGCTCCGCAGTATCTTGCTCAACGGCGAGACAGATCGGGATAACATCGGCGCGTTCAGCATCGGGCATCTGCATTTGCAAGTCAGGGATCTCGACGAAGTGGATGCCTATCGAAACCACCTCGGCCTGAGAGTCACTCAGTCGGACTATCCCGATGCGCTCTTCCTGGCGCGTGGGGATTACCATCATCATCTCGCCATCAATACCTGGCGCACCAATGCCCGCGTATCGCGTCTTGAGAACGCGACGGGCCTCGTCGGCTGGGAAATGACAACGCCGGAGGCCGCTGCCTCGGCCTTCTCCTGGCGCGACCCCTCCGGCTCGTTGGTCGCCTTGCTTCCTGCTTAAATCCACACTTGTCCAACTAGAGAATATGCAAAACGAAATCTATTCCATCTATCACCTCGCTATTGCCCCGTCGGACTTCGACGCGTTTGAAAAACTGATCCAGCCCATCGTCGCGGCGACGCGCGAGGAACCCGACACGATGATCTACGAATATCTCGTGAACGCCGACCGCACCGTCGTGCATATCATCGAGCGGTATCGCACGCAGGGCCTGCTGCCGCATGTCGAGCAGACCTTCGCGCCCTTCGCGGAGCGATTCCTGAAATTGGCGACGATCAAGAAGCTGTTCGTTTACGGCGATCCCACGCCTGAGATCCGCGCCAAGCTCGATGGCTTCGGCGCCGAATATCTGACGCCGTTTGCCGGTTTCTCGCGGTAAACGGCATAATATCAACCCTATGAAACCAAAGCTGAATGATCGTGCGGCGGGTGCCGTGATGGGTGCGTTGATCGGCGAAGCTCTCGGCGTCGGCCCGCACTGGTATTACGACCTCGATGAAATGCACCGCGACTATGGCACTTGGATTACCGGTTACACCGATCCGAAGCCGCATCGCTACCACGCGGGCCTCAAGGCGGGGCAGCTTTCCCAGGCCGGCCTCATCACGACGATGCTGCTGCGCTCCGTTGTCGAAAAGAGCGCCTACGACGAGGCGGATTTTTGCCGCCGCCTCGAAGAGGAACTCTTTCCGCAGCTCGACGGAACGCCGATGAGTGGACCCGGCGGATACACGAGCCAGTCGATTCGCGAAGCCTGGCGGCGGCGCGTGGAGCAAGAAAGTTCATGGAAAGAAACCGGCGGCCATGCCGATACCACCGAAGCCGCCGAGCGCGGATTGGTGCTCGCGGCGCGCTATGCGAACACGCCCGCCAAAGTCGCGCAAACCGTCAGCGCGAACTGCCTGCTCACCCAAGCGGATGAAGCGATCGTGGCAATGACCACAGCGTATGCCTCCGTGCTGGCGCTACTCGTGCAGGGCGAGAAACTCGATGCCGCCATTTCCGACAAACTCATGGACCTCGTGAAACAAGGCGAACTGCCATTTCATGCCGTTACGAGCGACAAACTCGGCCCTCCAAAACCCGGCGATCCCGACCCACCGCGCGTGGGCCGCTTTTCCTCACCGGATGCCCTGCTGACGCCTTCCTACATGGCCGAAGCCGCCCTCGATCCCGGCATCCGCATCGAGCCGGCGTGGAAAGTCTCCATCGTCTACGGAATGCTCTGCGCGATCTATCACCAGCTCCCGGCTGCCTACTATCTTGCGGCACGCTTCTCCGATGACTTCGAGCAGGCGGTGCTTCACGCTATCAATGGTGGAGGTCAGAACCAGGCCCGCGCGATCCTCTCCGAAGCACTCGTCGGAGCGCAGGTAGGACTCTCGGGAATTCCACAGCGATTCCCCGACGGTCTCGAAAATGCCGCGGAGCTGATCGCCCTAGCCAGACAACTCGGAGAACAGGCCGAAGGATGATCCCCGGTAATAGAAAACCGTTATGACAAACAGTATTCGCCAAGTCCTTTGCACCCTAACAGCTATCCTCCTTTCCTTGCACAACGCCTTGGCCGCCCCGCGGTGGAGGTGCTCGGCAAGGACTACGAGTTCCCCAAGAAGATCGAGGGGTTCCCAGCGAAGCTCTCTGATTTCAAAGGACTGGAGATCAATTCCTTCAACACGAGCGACGGAGTGAAGCTCAGCTATTGGGAGGCTGGTGAAGGTAAGCCGCTCATCTTCATTCCCGGCTGGTCAGCGAACGGAGCCGAGTATGTCAATGTGATGTTCCTTCTGAGCAGGCATGATCATGTGTATGTTCTCGACCCGCGCAATCAGGGGCTTTCTCAGCGGGTTGAGTTTGGGACGCGCATCTCCCGTTTTTCCGTGGATCTCAAAGAGTTCGCCGACCACCTCGGCGTGAAGTCGGCCGATTATTGCGGCTGGTCGATGGGTGCCGCGGTGCTGTGGAGCTACATCGATCTGTTCGGCACGAAGGGCATTCGCAAAGCGGTGTTTATCGACGAGCCGATTTCGATTTACAGTCACGCGGATTGGTCCGAACAGGAGCGGCTCGAAGCGGGCGGCATGACTACTTCGCCCGAGCGTATGATCGCCGCCTTCACGGCTGGCGCGCCGACCAATAGTCTCATCGTGGATATGAAGCCGATGGAACGTTTCATGGCGAAGGACTCTCCCTACTTCGTGAACTCCGAAGGTTTCGCCAGCGAGTTCATCAAGAACGATCCAAAGCATCTGGCCTTGGTGCTCTTCGATCATGCCGTCAACGACTGGCGCGATGTAATCCGCACCAAGATCAACATTCCCGCCACCATCTTCTCCGGCGAATACAGCAATAACCTACCGAGCCAGCGATGGATGGCGTCCGTGATCCCAAAAGCAACGCTCTACATTTACACGAAGGGAGAGCAGGGCGATCACTTTTTGATGTTCAAAAATCCGGTCAAATTTACCAAAGACCTCCAATCATTCTTGGAGCGGTAAACCTTGCAATTGCACCGATGCGCGCTGCGCGCCAAGCCGTCGGTAAGTAGCCCAATGCGGTGGGCGGAGCGGCGTACTTCCGGCCGATTTCTTCGCCAGCGCGGGGTAGGAAGAATCCGCCCTTCACTGCGTCTTTTTCCCTAGATGTTGATCGCCGACCGGACGCGGCGGTCGTGGTTCCGTGAACTCCGCTCTGAGCCGCGGGGCGCGCCCCACTGTTTCACAGAAGGGCTCTATTTGTGCAGGTAGGCACAGTTTACCGGGAAAAATATGCCGCTCTGCACGCGTGCGTACATACAGTATCGCAGTGACACTCAAGGGGCGGGGAACGCAATGGCATAAGCGGTGCTAGGCAGGCGCCGGTAATGAACATCGGTATTTATCAAGGTGCAGCCTCTCTCGCCGCGCTCGAGCGCTGGCAGGGCATCATTTCCGAAAACCTCGCTGCCTCCTCCGTGCCGGGATTCAAGAAAACCGAAGCCACGTTCGCCTCCGTTCTTGGTGGCACCATCGGGGGCGGAAGTGATCGCACGGACAAGACCTCGGAGAGCGTGATGCCGCGCGCCGTCTCACGGATCAACATGCAGAACGGCCAGCTCCGCACGACGGGTGCGGAGTTCGACTTCGCGGTCGAAGGCCCGGGCTTTTTCCAAGTGCAGCGGCCGGATGGAACCACGGGCTACACCCGCGATGGCGAGTTTCACGTGAACTCCGAGCGCACTCTGGTCAACAAGCTCGGCTTCCCGGTGCTCGGCGACGGCGGGCCGATCACGCTTCGCCCGGAAGGCGGCCGAGTTTCCATCAATGCCGACGGCGCGATCGTGCAAGGCGATCAGGTCGTGGGCCGCATCGGGCTCGTGGATTTTGCCGATCCGTCGAAGGTGCGCCGCATTGGCGACGGCCTCCTCGCCCCGGGCGACGGCACGGCGCCGACTCCGATCGAGCGGCCCAAGATCGTCACCGGCGCGCTCGAGGGGAGCAACGTCGTCGGCCTCCAGGAGATGGTGAATCTCATCTCCGTGTCACGCGCCTACGAGGCCAGCCAGCGCGTCATCCAGACCCATGACGAGAATGTCGGCAAAGCCATCCAGTCCCTCGGCAATCCGCCCAATTAATCCCAGCACTCTCACCTTATGATCCAATCCCTCTACTCCGGCGCCTCCGGCATGGACGTGCAGCAGCAGAACCTGAACACGATCGCGAACAACCTCGCGAACGCGAACACCACCGGCTTCAAGCGGAGCAAAATCGAGTTTCAGGATCTCATCTACCAACGTCCACGAGCGGTGGGGGCCGAGGCCGGCGGCGGCAATGTCGTCCCGACCGGCATCGAGATGGGCAACGGTGCGCGCGTCGTCTCGACCGCGAAAGTCTTCAGCCAGGGGCAGCTCAAGCAGACCGGAGAAAAATTCGATGTCGCCATCCAGGGTGAAGGTTTCCTCCAAGTGCAGCGGGCCGATGGCACCTTCGGCTATACCCGCGACGGCGCGCTGAAGGTCGATGGCCAGGGCCGTGTGATCACCAGCGATGGCCTCATTGTCCTGAGCGGCTTCCAGCCGATCCCCGCCGGAGCGACGGCGGTGTCCTTCGCCGCGAATGGCGAGGCCACGATCGAAAGCCCCGGTGGTTCACAAAACTTCCGCGTGCAACTCGCGCGCTTCGCGAACTCGGCGGGCCTGCGCAGCGCCGGTGGAAACATCTACGAAGAGACGCCCGCGAGCGGCACCGCCGAGCTCGGCAATCCCGCGGAGAACGGCTTCGGCTCATTGCTTCAGGGCTTCCTCGAAACTTCGAACGTAAGCGTCATCGAAGAGATGGTGAACATGATCCAGGCGCAGCGCGCCTACGAGGTGAACTCAAAGAGCATCCAGACCTCCGACGAAATGCTCGGCCAGATCGCCCAGCTCAAGCGATGAAAACCGCGCTCCTCATTCTCGCCGTCGCGCTCACGGGCTCGGCGCGCGCGCAGCTCGACTCCCTGCTCGCTCCGATCGTCGCCTCGACCTCGAGCGGAGCCGCGCTCGCCAGGCCGATCAACCCCGTCGCCGTCACGCCCACTGCTCCGCTGCTCACAGCCGATCGTCTTATCGCCGAGCTCGAGCGCGAGCTGGCCACGCGCTTCGCCGTCACCGGCGAACTCAAACTCACACTCGCCCGCAATTGGGAGCCCGTGCGCATGCCGGCCGAAGATCTCTTCGTCGCCGTCACCGAGCTGCCCGTCGGCGGAGTCAGCGGCGCGTTTTTCATCCGCGCGAAAGCCAGCTCCGGCGGCACCGTGCTCGGCGAGTGGCAGCTCCCGCTCCGCGCGCAGCTCGCGCAGGAAGTGTGGGTCGCTGCGACGCGGCTCGAGCGCGGGCAGGAACTCGATCGCAAGCTGCTCGGTGTGCAAAAGGTGGACGTGCTCCGCGAACGTTCGCCGCTCATCCCGGCGAGCGCGGATCCAACGACTTTCGACATCACGCAGACGATCCCCGCCGGGCGTCCACTTACCACGCGCGACGTCATCCCGCGACCCGTCGTGCGCAAAGGCCAGGTCGTCGAGGTCGTCGCGCAGCAAGGCATGCTCTCGGTGACCATGAAAGCGCTCGCCCTCGAGAGCGGCGCCATCGGCGATCTCATCAAGCTCCGCAACGTCGAAAGCCGTCGCGAATTCAGCGGCCAGATCCTCCATGAAAGCAAAGTCCAGGTTCTCTTCTAGGTCCCTCGCGCTCGTCGCGGCGTGCCTCGCCTCCGCCACTCCGATCAACGCCGGTTCGCTGTGGAAAGACGGCATCACCGATGAGCGTGGCATGTTCGCCGACAAGCGCGCCAAGCGCGTCGGCGACATCGTCACCATCGTGGTGCAGGAGACCGTCTCCATGTCGGATTCGCTGCGCTTGAAGACCGACAAATCAGCCAAGGGCATCGCGGGCACCGCCACGAATCTGATCAACCAATTCATCCAGTACCCCGCGGAACTCCTGAAGGGAAAATACGCGAACCAACTGCCGAAGGACTTCAAAGTGCCGAACGTGGACAACCTCTCCGCCGCGGGCAGCAACGAGTACACGGGCGGTGGCGAAATCAAAAACTCGCAGACCATCGCCACGCGCTGCGCGGTGCAGGTGATCGACACGCTGCCCAATGGCAACCTCGTCGTGGAAGGCATCCGCGAGATCAGCTTTTCCAAGGAGCGTCAGTTTGCGTCGCTGCGCGGCATCATCCGCACCTACGACGTGCAGGCCGACAATACGGTGCTCTCCAGCAACATCGCCGACGCGCGCATCGAGATCGTCTCCGAAGGCACGCTCACGGAGGCGCAAAAGAAAGGGTGGCTGCTGAAACTGAGCGAGAAGATCAACCCGTTTTGAAGAAAGCGCGAAGCTCGAAATCCGAAACAAATTCCAAATGCGAGAAAGCCAAAAAACAGGACCGTGCGCACAGCGTTCGTTTTTCCCACCCTTCAAAAGTTTGCTCTGCCGTTTGTTTCGAGCTGCGAGCTTTGAGCTTCCAGCTTTCCTGCTCCTCTTCGCCTGCACTGCCCACGCGGCTAGAATCAAGGATGTGACCCTCGTCGAAGGCGGCCGGGATAACCAGCTCGTCGGGTATGGTCTCGTGGTCGGGCTCGCGAGCAAGGGCGACAGCAAGCTCTCATACACAGTCCAGAGCATCGCCAATTCGTTGCAGCGTTTTGGCATCAATGTGCCGCCCAACACCATCAAGTCCGACAATGTCGCCGCCGTCATGGTCACCGCGGACATTCCCGCCTTTGCCAAGCCCGGCTCCCGTATCGACGTCACGGTCTCGTCGATCGGCGATGCGAAGACGATTCAGGGTGGCGTGCTGCTGCAGACGCCGCTCCTCGGTGCGGATGAGATGGTCTATGCGGTTGCGCAGGGTGCGATCGCCGTCGGTGGGTTCCTCGGCGGCGAAGGGGGCGCGGGCGGCGCGACGGTGCAGAAGAATCATCCCACCGTCGGCGCGATCACCGGCGGCGCGATCGTCGAACGCGAGATCGCTGCACAGATCGTGCGCGATCATTCGGTGGAGCTCCTGCTGCTCAATCCCGACTACGCCTCCGCCGCGCGCATGGCGGAAGCGATCAATGCCGTCTTCTCCGGCACCGCAATCGCGAAAAATCCGACTTCGGTGAACGTCTGCGTGCCGGAGCAATACCGCGGCTACGAGGTGAACTTCGTCGCATCGCTCGGAGCCATCGAGGTGGTGCCGGACAACATCGCCCGCGTCGTCATCAACGAACGCACCGGCACGATCATCGCCACTTCCAACGTGCGGATCTCGACCGTCGCCGTGAGCCACGGGTCGCTCACGATCAACATCGCCTCGAGCCTCGGCGTGAGTCAGCCAAACTCCTTCAACAACAGCGGCCAGACGACCGTCGTGCAGGGCACCGAGACCACCGCCACCGAGCAAAAGGGCGGCTTTTCCATGGTCGCTGAACTGCCGACGATCCAGCAGGTGGCCGCGGCGCTGAACTCCCTCGGCATCACCACCCGCGACATGATGGCGATCTTCCAGAGCATGAAAAAGGCGGGCGCCTTGCAGGCGGAACTCATCCTCAACTGACGTGAATATCCCGCCCATCTCCGTCCTCTCCGGAGCCTCAACCGTGCAGGAAGCGAGCCCAGTAAAATCGGCCGACGCCGCTAAGGTGCCGCAGCAATTCGAGAGCATTCTCCTGCGCCAGTTTCTCTCGGAGTCGATGAAGCCGCTGCTCCAGGAAGGTCCCGCCGGGCAGGTTTACGGCTACCTCCTCACCGATTCACTGGCCGAGAGCGTCGCCGGAGGCGGCGGGCTCGGTCTTTGCTCCATCCTGCAGGCGCAGCTCGGAACTGACACTCATGCTCAACCTTGAAGAACCCACCGTCGCTGCCGATCCGCAGGAGCAGATCATCGCCGCCCTGCGCGCCGAACTCGAAGAGTACGGCGGGTTGCTGAACGTCTTTGACGAACAGCAACAGGCCATCCTGAACCGCCAGCCCGACACCGTCCTCGCCCTCGAGGAGCGGCTCGCGGCGCAGCTTTCCGCGGCCAAAACGCGCCGCTCCCACCGCGAGTCGCTCGTCGCGACCTTTGCCGGGGACGGCCGCTCCCCGAGCCGGGTCTCGCTGCTCGGCGTGATCCCGGCGTTTCGCGAAGCCACCCGCCCGCTCGTCGAGGCGCTCGCGACGGAGATCAATCGCCTCATCGCCCGCACGCGCCGCCGTGCCGAGCAGAATCAGCTCCTGCTCGCGCGCACCGTCGAGGTCATGCAGGAAGTCTGCGAGCGGCTGAGTCCAGGCACCGTTTCAAAGACCTACGCGCCCAATGGGCGAATGAAAATTAAAGCCGCGGCCTCCGCCGGCCGACTCCTCGAGCACAGCTGACGTATGTCCGGACTCATTGGAAATCTGCAATCTGCCGCCCGCGCACTCGCCGCCCATGAAGCGGGCGTGCAGGTGGCCGGACGCAATCTGGCCAACGTCAACAATCCCGCCTATGCCCGCCAACGCGTGCAGCTCGGCGACCGCGTCATCGTCGATTCGAATCTCGGGCCGGTCGGCAACGGCGTGGAAGCGCTCGGCATCCAGCACATCCGCGATCGTTTCCTCGACATCGCGGTGACGCGGGAGGGCTCTCAGACGGCCTATCTGCAAGCACAGCAACGCGGGCTCGAACGCGCCGAGGCCAATCTCGGCGAACAGATCAATCGCTCGGAGGATTCCGCCTTCGTCGGCGACCTGACCAGTTCCAGCGATGGCCTGAGCGCGGCGATCAATGATTTCTTCAATGCCTTCGAGGGCCTCGCCGCCAGCCCGCGCGACGTGGGGCTGAAGCCGGTGCTGCTTGAAAAGGCCGACATTCTTGCGAACAAATTCAACGTCTCCGACGCGCGCCTCCGCGACCTTCAGACCGACCTCACCAGCGAAGTCGAGACCGGCGTGGGCGAAGTCAATCGCCTGCTCGACGAGATCGCCAATCTCAACGTGGAGATCGCCAAGTTCGAGGTGGACAAGCCCCTCTCCGCCCTGGACCTGCGCGATCAGCGCCAGGCCCGGCTCGAAGACCTCGCGGGCTTCATGGACTTCACCGCAACGCCGATCGCGAATGGTAGCGGCCAGATCCGGATCACCGCCAGGGATGGGACCGGCACGGAAGTGGCGCTCGTCGATCGCGCGGCAGTCCACGGCTTGAGCTTCGATGGTAACCAGATCTCCGGTGGCGCGCCCGCCACGTTGCTGGCCTTGAAAGGAGGGACGCTGCAAGGGCAGCTCGACGTCCGCGACGGTGCGATCCAGCAATTGCGCGACGATCTCAAACGGACGGCGGATCAGATCACCTCCGCGGTGAACACCGCCTACAACCCGACGGGCAACAACTTCTTCAATGCCGCACCGACCGGCGGAATCATGGCGCTGGATGCCTCGCTGAGCATCAACACGCTGAAGAGTACCGCGACTGGCGACGCCGGTGCGAATGAGATCGCGCTCGCGGTCGCCGACGTGGCGCGACAGGCTTTCTCGACCGGCGGCGGCGCGCTTATCGACGGCACGATCAGCGAATTCTACGGCAAGACCGTAACCGGGCTGGGCGTGAAGCTCTCCTCGGTGAACAGCAAGCTCGGCGACCAGGAGCTGGTGCAGGATCTCATGACCAGACAGCGCGATGCCGTGAGCGGTGTCTCGATGGATGAGGAGATGGCCGACCTGATCAAGTTTCAGCGTGCCTATCAGGCGTCGTCCCGCGTCCTCACGGTGATCGACAGCATGCTCGATACGCTGATCAACCGCACCGCTCCGTAAGCAAAGCCATGCGCATCCCGAACTACACCGTCTCGAAAACGCTCGTTTCACGGCTCCAGGATCTGACCGCGCGGCAGGCGCAGCTCAACCAGCAGGCGACGACCGGCCAGCGTGTGACCAATCCGAGCGACGATCCCGCCGCGATGGGCCGAGTGCTGAACAACCAGGCCGAGAAGCAGCAGATTCAGCAGTTCGCGAGGAACAACGGCCGCGCGCTCAACGTCAGCCAGTCGAGCTTTGCCGCAGTCGAACAGCTCAAGAGAACCTCCGATCGCCTCGGAGAACTCAGCGTCCTCGGGAGCGGCACGTCCGGCCCCGATGCGATGCGCACCTACGCCACCGAAGTGGACGGCCTGCTCGAACAGGCGCTGCAGCTCGCGAACACCAAACATGCCGGCGAGCACATCTTCGGCGGCACGAAGACCGACACTCCCCCCTTCACCGCGACGCGCGACGCCAATGGCCGCATCCTCTCCGTGAGCTATACGGGCGCCGCCACCGGCCCCGAGATCAGAATCTCTGAGGGCGGAAAAGTCTCCCCTTTTACGGACGGCGCGCAGAATCAGGAGTTCGCCGACTTTATCAACAATGCCGCGGCGCTCCGCGATGCACTGCGGAGCGGGAGCGTCGGCGCGGTGCTCGCTGCACGACCCGGGCTCGATACCAGCGAAGATCAACTCGTGATCACCGTCGCGGACATCGGCGCAAAACAGACGCGGCTCGAAATCGATCGTGCCCAGAACTCGTCGCGCTTTGCCGAGCTCGAGAAGCTCACGGGTGCGGATACCGATGCGGATCTCTCGGAAGTGCTCGTGGAATTGCGCCAGGCGCAGACGGCCTACCAGGCTGCCCTGCAGAGCGGATCGCAGGCGCTGAGCATGTCCTTGCTCGACTACCTGCGCTGACGCGGGGTTCGTCAGCTCTCCTCTAGGGGCTGCCTTTCACGGCCGCACGCCTCTCGCCCGCTGGCGTCACGGCACTTCGCCCAGGCGCCTCGATGGTCCGCGAGATTCGTCCACTTTTGCAGGTAAGGAATTCCTACAAGCGGATTGGCACGCATCCGGCTATGCATCGTCCAAGCGACAATGACGATGCAACTGACCACCGAATCCCTCCCCACCCAACCAGGCCTCGACCGACTGGAGGTCGAACTGCCTGGCGGACTCATTGGCATGCCGCAGTTGCGGAAGTTTGAGATTGCGGCCCTGCCGGAGAGTTGGCCCTTCGTGGGCCTCCGCTCGCTCGGCCAGGAAGAAATCCACTTCCTCGCCGTGGCTCCGCAAAACCTCCTGCCCGACTACCAACTCGAACTCGGTGACGATGACGCCGAAGCCCTCGAACTCGACTCCGCAGACGACGCGCTCATTTACAACATCGTCACAGTTCACAACACCGAACGGCAGTATGTGACGGCCAACTTGATCGGACCGATCGTGATCAATCGCCAGACGCGCATCGGCCGCCAGGTCATCCTCGCGAACAGCGACTCCTTTTCCTCCAAACATGCGCTCATCGACGAGCGCGAAAACGTCTCCCGCGCCTGAGCCGTATGCTGATCCTCAGCCGCAAGACCAACGAAGGCATCATGATCGGGGACGATATCGAGATTCGCGTCGCCCGCATCGATCACGACACCGTGAGGATCGGCATCTCCGCACCCCGCAACCTCAGCATCTTCCGCGACGAAATTTATCGCCAGACCAAGGAAAGCAACCTCGCGGCCGCGCGCCCTGCCGGCGCCGTCAACCCTCCCACTCTTCCACCACGTCCCCACTCTAAAGATCTCACCGCACCACGCCCATGATCATCAACACCAACTCCGCGGCCACCGCAGCCGCGCGAAACCTCAGCCACAATCAGGAGATGCTGAACAAGGCGCTCAATCGCCTCAGTTCGGGATCGAAGATCGTCCAGCCTTCGGACGACGCGGCCGGTCTGGCCGTCTCGGAAAAGATGTACGCCCAGAATCGCCGCCTGCACGCCGCGAACACGAACGTGCAAAACGCGAAGTCCTACATCCAGACGGCGGACGGCTTCATGAGCAGCATGAGCAAGGTGCTCGCACGCATGAGCGAGCTCGCCATGATGGCCAAGGACGTGACCAAGAACGCGAGCGACATCGCGCTCTATCAGACAGAATTTTCAGCCCTCCAGCAGCAGCTCCGCGATACCGTTGGCGGCGGCACCGTCGCGTCGCCGCTCGGGACCTTCAACGGCATCGTCCTTTTCGGGCCGAACGCCACCGGCCTTTCCGTGACGATCGGTGAAGGTGCCGGCCAGACCATGACCATCGCGGAAAACAACCTGCAGGATGGCGATATGGCGGCGATCCTCGCGCAAGGCTCTCCGCCCGCGTTCGACATCAGCGTGGCATCGGCCGCCGTGGCCGACCTGGTGATCGCCGCGATCGAAGACGTCGCCACCGAACGCGCCACTCTGGGTGCCGCGGAATCCCGTCTCGATGTTGCTTCGGTCACTCTCGCGATCGAGGCCCAGAATATCGAAGCGGCCATCTCCCGCATTCGCGATGTCGATGTCGCCGCGGAAAGCACCGAACTCGCCAAACACAACATCCTCGTCCAATCGGGCACGGCGATGCTGGCCCAGGCCAATCAGCTCCCGCAGTCCGTGCTGCGACTGCTGCAGTAAGCGCTCACGTCGCGCAGAGTTCCGCGGCACCTTGAATCGCTTCGCGTTCCATCGGCGATTCCGCATAGCCGACGGTCAGGCACTCCAGGAGATACTTTCGGAGGAAGGGTTCAATTCCTCCCAGGCGCTCATATTGCCGAACATGGACAAGCTCGTGGGCGACGAGGCGGCGATCTTCCGCACGAGCTGCGCGGAGGTAGATGCCGTAATGCAAGGTCAGACCCGAGGCCGTCGGAAGGACGAGGCCCGCAGCTTCCGCGGCCGCCGCCAGCACGGGATCCGCCGGCGCAGGGATCTCGGTCACGCGGAGCAATCGTACGCGCTCCGGCGCCGCAACCCCGAGGCGGCACGCATCCGCAAGCTGAACGTCATCGAGCGGAGTTCCTTCGACAAAAATGCGGCGCTCCTGCTCCGCCGTCCATGCAACGGCGAGCGGGAGGAGGATGGCAAACTGTTCCCCATTCATCCCTCCATCTTGCATCTCTTGCCCGGCAGGAAAACCTCTTTGCCGAAAACGTTGCCGCCACCCTTCGCCGCAGCGCGAGAGGAACATTTAAAACGTGCCGACGACCACACCTGCCTCCGCAGTCATTCCATTGATTGTTCTCATGCACGTGGGCACATAGCGTTCACAACTCCCATCCCTGCGGCGGAATCCCTGCATTCGCTCGCGAGCAGAGTACTGAAAGAAAATGAAATTTTTACGCGTCCTCGAGGAAACTTTGCCCGATTGATTCGTTGAACCCGAGTGACTCCCAAAATAATGGCCAAGACCCGCATCCTCATCGCTGACGATCACGACATCGTGCTTCGCGGGCTGCGCCCGCTTCTCGAGTCTGAGGCGGGATGGGAAATTTGCGGCGAGGCGGTCGATGGGCGGCAAGCCGTGGAGATGTGTGTGCAGCTGAAGCCAGACGTCATCGTGCTGGATATCGCGATGCCACTGCTCGATGGCGTGGAAGCGACGCGGCAGATCCGGCAGCAATGCCCGGACACCGAGGTCCTGGCTTTCACGGGCCGAGAGAGTGAGACGCTGGTCCACTCACTTTTCGCCGCGGGTGCTCGGGCCTGTGTGCTGAAAAACGAAGCAGGAGATCAGCTCATCCCGGCCATCAAGGCGCTCGCCCAACATCAGCCTTACCTCGCATCGCGCGTCTCAAGGGTGGTTTTTGAGCGGTACCTGCAAGGTGGATCGCCTTCCGAGCAAGGCGGGACTTGCGGTCTCACTGCGAGGGAAGTCGAGACGGTGAGACTGCTTGCCTCTGGCAAAGGCAACAAGGACGTTGCCTGCGAATTGGGCATCAGTGTGAAAACGGTGGAGTCCCATCGGGCCGCGATCATGCGCAAGCTCGGTTTTACGGCCTTTAGTGACCTGGTGCGCTACGCGGTGCGGAATAGTCTCGTAGAGCCGTAATCGAGGTGGCGGCGCGCCGTGCGCCGGTCTCCGGCGTTTCGTCGGAATCCAGGGTGGGATTGCAAAAGCAAAAGCTCCCCCAGGACTTGACCCAGGGGAGCTTTGCGAGGCTCCGTCGGGAGTTGATTACTTATTGCAGGAGTCGGAGCGCGGACTGAGTGGCGGCGTTCGCCTGGGCGAGCATCGCGGTGCTCGACTGCACCAGGATACTGTTGCGAGCCAGTTTCGTGGACTCATCCGCCACATCCACATCGACGATGCGGCTGTTCGCGGCTTCCAGATTTGTCCGATTGATCGCCAGCATGTTTCCGGCGAAGCCGAGACGGCTCTGTTCCGCACCATTCTGCGCGCGGGAGGTGGCGACGTTTTCGGTGGCCGTCGTGATCGTCGCCGTGGTGAGCGCTGCGAGATTCGCGGCTCCAGTGATGGTCGCCACGTTCGTCGTGAGGTTGGATTTGGTGATGCTTAGCGTTTGAACGCCATCCTCCGAAGTTCCGACAGAGAGGGTGGTGCCGCCGAAGAGCGTCACACCATTGAAGGTGTTGGCCGCGGTGGCAGTCAATTCCGCTTTCAGCGCGGTGAACTCGGTGTCGTAGTTCGCCTTGTCGGTGGTGCTCTTGGTCACATCGGTGGAGAGCGTTTTAAGCTCGGCGATGCGCTCCAGCACCTTGCCGGCGCTCTTCAATGACCCATCCTGCGTTTGCAGGAAGCTGGTGGCGTTCGCCACGTTACTAGCCGCGGCGTCCGTACGCTTGAGCGCAGCTTCCAGCTTCATCGAGACCGCGAGGCCGCCGGCATCATCCGCTGGCGTCACGATCTTCGAGCCGCTGGAGAGCCTCGCGAGGCTCTTTTGCAGCATGGTGTTGTTGGTGTTGAGGTTCATCGACGCGATGGACGCCGAGGTGTTGGTGTTTATGACTAATGGCATAACTGATTGCTTATCTTCTGATACTGACTGACTAACTAACGCGACGTCCGTGTCGCCACGGGCCCCTTTTAATCCGGTGTGAGGCCACACCGGTCGACGCACTTGCGCCGACTCCGACGCTTTCGGTAGAAACCCTCCGTCGCATTAGGGTTTTTATAGAAAATGTTTAGGGTTTCTACTGCCATCCTGAGCGGGATGTCACTAAAGTGTCTTAAGGGTGTTCCCTATCTTTCGTGCGAATCTGGGCCGTCACTGCTCAGGAAGCCGTGAACCTCCGCCAGCCCGGCACAGCGATCATCCCGTTCTCATCGTCGCACTCGCGACACCCGGGCAAAAACTGCCTTACTCTTGTCCGATTCGCACGGGAATCGCTTTGCAAACGGACTCCAACGTGAAAAGTCCGCCATTGAAAATCCTCGCCGAGCCGCGTCCACGCTCTGAAGAAAGCCGCCTCGCGGCTCTGGCGGAATACCGGGTCATGGACACGCCAGGCGAGTCCGACTTTGACGACCTTACCCGACTGGCGGCTGACCTCTGCGGCGCACCGATCGCACTCGTTTCGCTTGTCGATGATCGACGGCAGTGGTTCAAGTCCCGGGTCGGGCTGGACGCGACGGAGACCCCGCGGGCGATCGCCTTCTGCAGTCACGCACTGGAACGCCCTGACCTCCTGATCGTGCCGGACGCCACCGTCGACGCGCGGTTTGCCGATAATCCGCTGGTCACCGGCGATCCAAACATCCGCTTTTACGCCGGGGCTCCGCTGCGGACCGAAGACGGCCACGCGCTCGGCACGTTGTGTGTGATCGATCGGGTGCCGCGCGAATTTTCGCCGGCCCAACAGGAGATCCTGCGCATCCTCGGCCGCCAGGTGATGACGCAACTGGAACTCCGCCGCAGCCTGCGCGAGCTCTCTGCGCGCGAGCAACTCCTGCGAGCGGTGGCGGAGCAATCCACGGATGCGATCTTCGTCAAAGATCGCGAAGGTCGCTACCTGCTATTCAACGAAGCCGCCTCGGCCTTCGTCGGGCGGCCCGTGCACGAGGTCCTCGGCAAGGATGATCGGGATATTTTCGATCCAGAAAGTGCCGCGCTGATCATGGCGCGGGATCGGCGGGTGCTGGAGGCCGACGATGCCGAGACGGAGGAAGAAACCGTCACCACCCGCGGGATCGAACGGACCTTCCTCGCGATGAAAGCGCCCTACCGCGACCGCCAGGGGCAGGTCATCGGGACCCTCGGCATCTCGCGCGATATCACCGAGAAAAAAAGAGCCGACGCCGCATTGATCGCCAGTGAAGAACTCCACCGAACGCTCGTGACCACCATGGCGGAAGGCGTGGTGGTTCAGGAGCCGGCCGGGCGGATCATCGCCTCGAATCCCGCCGCAGAGCGAATCCTCGGCCTGACCGCGGACCAACTCGCGGGGCGCACTTCACTCGATCCGCGATGGCGCACGGTGCGCGAAGATGGCTCGCCTTTTCCCGGCTCCGAGCACCCGGCGATGGTCACGCTGCGCACCGGGCAGCCGCAGACGGAGGCGATCATGGGCGTGCATCGTCCGGATGATTCCCTGGTGTGGATTTCCATCAATGCGCAGCCAATTTTCGCGCAAGGGTCAGCGTCCGCCACTTCGGTCGTCTGCTCATTTACGGATGTCACCCAGCGAAAGCATGCCGAGGCAGAACTCCAGAAGGCGTACGACGAACTCCACGCAACCCAGGAAAAGCTGCTTCAGCAGGAGCGCCTGCGCGCCTTCGGAGAGCTGGCGAGCGGCGTCGCGCATGATATTAACAACGCGATCTGCCCCGTCTTGATCTACACCAAAGTCCTGCTCAAAACGGACGACAGCCTGTCGCCGAAAGCGCGCGAATACCTCGAGATCATCCAGCAGGCCGCCCGAACGGTCGGCGACACCGTGTCGCGCTTGCGGAGATTTTACAAAAACGAGCCTGATCCCAGCGGCTTCAAACCCATCCACCTCGCAGCCGTCCTTCAGGAGGTGGCCGCATTCACCCGCGCTCGCTGGTTCGACATGGCGCAGGAGCGGGGCTGCGTCATCGACCTGCATATGGAAGTGGAGCCTGATCTGCCGGTACTGTCCGCCATCGAGGGCGAACTCAGCGAAGCCATTATCAATCTCATCTTCAACGCCGTGGATGCGATGCCAGACGGCGGGACGCTCAAACTCCGTGCGAAGACCACGCACCCCGCTCCCACGGCCCCACCGCGCATTTGCGTGGAAGTCGCGGATACCGGCGTCGGCATGGATGAGGACGCACGCCGCCGCTGTCTCGAGCCCTTCTACACCACCAAGGGCGAACGAGGCACGGGACTCGGCCTCTCGATCGTCTCCGGCATCGTGCAGCGCCACGATGCGGAGATCGCCGTGGAAAGCACACCCGGCGCCGGCACCACCGTGCGCATCACCTTCCCTGTGTCAGTCGCGCCAGCCGCACCGGAGACTACGACCACGCACTGCCGCGATGTGCCAGCGATGAAAATCCTCGTCGCCGACGACGAACCGATGATTCTCCATGCCATGCGCGTGGCTTTGGAGGGCGAAGGACACCGAACGCAATGCGCCATTGGCGGCCAGGCCGCGATCGCCGCCTTCCGCGAAGCGCTGGAAGCCGGCGAGCCTTTCGACGTGGTCTTCACCGACCTCGGCATGCCGCACGTGGATGGCCGCGAAGTCGCCTCCGCCGTGAAACTCGCCGCGCCGACGACACCGGTGATTCTCCTGACCGGCTGGGGACAGAGGATGCAAGCGGATGGAGAAATCCCGCGCGGGGTGGATCACATCCTCGCGAAGCCCGTCTCCCCGCAGGAGCTCAATACGGTACTCGCACTGTGCCGGGAATCGGCCGGCGACTGAGCAGGAAGTTTTGTCCGCACGGCTCACGCCGCTGCTGCCTTCGAGACGATGATCGGCGTGTCTCTGCGCCGGTGCGACGCTGGCCTGACCTGCAAACTCAGCCCGCCGAAGATCCGCCGGACGAACGAAATCAAATTGCGCGCCGCAAATGGTGGCCTGGCCGAGCGAATCGCAATCTTCGCGGAGATCCGGATCAATCCATGGCACGACCGGAGCGCTTGAGTGCCGCCGAACTTCGGCAACTCCTGCCACGCTAGTTACAGGCTGCTTCCGCGATCCGGTACTCGTGGAGCTTGTTGCGCAGGGTGCGGATGCTGATCTCGAGCAAGGTGGCGGCTTTGGTCCGGTTGCCGCCAGTTTGCTCGAGCGCCCAGAGGATGTGCAATCGCTCGATCTCGTGCAGCGGCTTGATGCTGCCGACCACATGAGAGCCGTTGGACTTGCCGTTGCCGTTCGCATGGCGGACGTTGGGCGAAGCTTCGAGGAGACGGGCCACGGGCGAACCGCCCGGGAGCGCTAGGCCGAGCGCAGCGACCGGGACTTGGGTTTCGTTGTCCGTCAGGATCACCGCGCGCTCCACGGTGTTCTGCAGTTCGCGCACATTGCCCGGCCACCGGTGGGCCAGCAGCGCTTCGAGAGCATGGCTGGAGAAGCCAGGAATGCGGAGGCCGTGCCGGCGTGCAAAGCGCTGGAGGAAGTGATCGGCGAGAATGGGGATATCTTCCTGCCGGTCGCGCAGCGGTGGAACGTGCACGGGAAAAACGTTCAGCCGGTAATACAGGTCTTCGCGGAATTCCCCGCTCGCGACCGCCTTGCGCAAGTCACGATTCGTGGTCGCGAAGACTCGCACATCGGTCTTCAGCGTCTTGCTCCCACCGACGCGTTCAAACTCCCGCTCTTGCAGCACGCGCAGCAGTTTCGCCTGGAGCCGCGGTGAGATCTCACTGATCTCGTCGAGGAGCAGGGTGCCGCCGTTCGCGAGTTCAAACCGGCCCTCGCGACGCTCTGACGCACCGGTGAAGGCGCCCTTTTCATGCCCGAAGAATTCGCTCTCGATCAACGTGTCGGAGACCGCCGCACAGTTCACCTTGATGTAAGGGGCGCCGGATCGCGCGCTGGCGTGGTAGATCTCGTGCGCGACGAGTTCCTTGCCCGTTCCATTTTCACCCTGAATGAGCACGGTGGCTTCCGTCGGCGCGACCTTCTTGAGCATCGCCCGGAGTGCGACGACTGCAGGACTGTCACCGATGAGATCGCTCGCATCGCTGAGCTGCGCGGCGAGGTATTGATTCACCTGCAAGACCTGCTGATGCGCCTCGGCTTTCTTCACGAGCACTTCGATTTGCCCGACCGAGAATGGCTTCACGAGGTAGTCGAAGGCACCGCCCCGCATGCAAGTCACCGCCGTTTCGATCGTGCCGAATCCGCTCATCATGATGGCGAGCGGTCGATGCTTCTGCGTCGAGAGACGCTCGAGCACGTCCAGCCCTTCACCATCGGGGAGGCGGATATCGAGAAAGAGCAGATCGAAGCTGTCGCGCTTCAGGAGCCGCTCGGCGTCCTGGAGCGTGCCCGCCGTCGTCACGCCATAGCGCTTCGGTCGGAGCAACTCCTCGAAGCTCTTGCGGATGATCGGTTCGTCATCGACGACGAGTATTTTTTCGATGGCCATGAAAGTGGAAAGCGCTAGGGAGAGACGGGTTGTCCGTAGATCCGTTGCAGATGGGATGCCGCGGGACGTTGCTGAATGCCGCTGCCGCGCCGGGTGATCGTGGTCTTGAGGAGCAGTTGCTCATTCTCGCGATCGAGAAGCAGCGCCTTGAGGATCGTCTGCATCGCTTTCTCGATGATCGAGCGCGTCTCGGGCGCCGTCACCTGCCCCGTCACCGAGCGCAACCGATCCAGCGAAGGGGTTAGGGCGGCGAGCAGCGTGCGTTTCCGCTCGAGCAGCGCATCGTCGGGCGCAGTGCCCACCGTGCTCAGATGCCGATTCTCCTCGATCATTAGGTCATAGATTCGGCTGCAGAGTGTGGTGTGGTCTTGGAGAATGCTTTCGAGACTCATGGGTTGTTGGCGGAGACGGGGGTGGTTGGAACGAGCCGGACTTGCTCAGGCACATCGAGCGGATCACCGAGGATTCGCTGGAGCTGGGTCTCGGTGTTGTGCTGCCAGGCGAGTTGCTCTCCGCGCCAGCGAGCCATCTGCGCCAGATTCCTGACGCTCTCAGACATCGGCGGAGCAGTCGGCTGAGCCTTTTCGGAACGCTCGATGATGTGCTTGTAGGCTTCCGCGGCGCGGGTCACGAGACGCAGGCGTTCAAAGCACAGACCCATCTGGTAAATGACCGGCCACTGCCACTCGGGATCCTCGCTGAGTTTGGCGAGCGTTTGATAGATCGTCAGCGCGCTGAGAAAGTCGGCCTTCTGGTAATACTCGTTGGCAAATTCGTTGCCGGTTTTCTTCTGCCAGTAAGCCCACCGATCCGGATTCTTTTCCTTCCGACTATTTTCGATACGCAGCAGACCGAGCACGGTTTCCAGCGCTTCCTTGCGGCGATCGACGGTGCGGAGCGCGCTCGCGAGCAGGTAACGACACTCGGGCGCATTCAGGTCATCGGGAAAGTCCTGGAGGAATTTAGTGGCCGCGAGGATCGCGCCATTCGAATCGCCCAGCACATACTGGCAGTGCAAGAGGCGAAACTGCAGACGCGCGCGCTGCTCGGCGGGGAGATCGAGGCGCAGCGCGAGTTCGCTAAACTTCCTCGATTGCTCATAATCGCGCGCGAGAAAATGAGTCTCCGCGATCTCGATCTGCGCGCGCTGCGTGAGCACCCGATACGCTTCGAGTTCGCTATTCTTCACCTTCAGCGCGGAATTCAGCACCGAGTAAAAGCGCGCAATCGACCGCGCATAGGCACCCGCGTCACGGTATAACTCCGCCGCACGGAACAGCATCTCCGGCGATTCGGGATCTTCTGAAAAGATTTCGGCCATCTTCTCATACATGGCGATCGCTTTACTGCGCGCGTTCTTCTTCTCGAAGCTCTCGGCGATCTCGCGCATCGACGCTTTCTTGTCCGCCTCGGCAATGGGCAGGCCGACGAGCAGATTGAGAAAGTGATCCGCGAGCTGCCACTTTTCCTGATCCGCGGCGTCGCGGGCGAGTTTGGTGTAGCCATGCAGTTCGGTCAGCAGTGCTGCTGGAATCTTGCTCTCAGCCCGTTCCGGGGCCTCAGCATCCGGCGCAGTCGCGGGCTCGGAAGCCGACACCAATCCACAAAGGAGCAGCAGGCCGAAAAGGACCGCTGACTTACTCCTGGCGATAGGTGGCTTTGCTCTTCGGCAGATCATTGGGCAGGGCGGGCTGGAAGATCGGATCGAAGAGATAGTCGCGCCGCAGCGGACGGCCTTCCGTGTTCTTAAAGTACTCGAGGACTTCGTCCGGGACCTTGGAGAAATCGTGGTTGCTCGGTTTTGGCGGCTGAGCATCGACCGGGGCCGGGAATGCAGGGTCGAGAGCCGAGGGCGCGCCAAGTCCCAGATCAGGCACCGGCGCGGGCGGGGGTGTCGTCGTCTCGACCGGCGCGGCGGGCTCTTCTTTCGGCAAGCCTTTTGCAGCCGGTGTCAAAGCGGGTGCCCGACGTGCGTGGCATTCCGGGGCTGGCATGGCGAAACGCAGCGGGACAGGGCCGAATGTCGGCAGGTAGCACTCCGGACGAAAGATGAAGGGGTAGGTCGTCCCCTGGCGAAAAGTCTTCCTAGGGGTGAGGTCGTCACCACCGGCCATGGCCGGGATAGCGGACAGGAGGATGCCGAAAATGGAAGGCAGGATGAAACGCATCCCGTGTAAACATAGCAGCTTCATTGCCACCGATGACCGCGGTGAAGCGACAAGAGCCAACGGTGGCATTCCGGTAATGTTGCCCCGCGCTCTTCGCTCTTCTGTAACAAAGCAAAAGCTCCCCCGGGCTTTCGCCCGGGGGAGCCCCCTATGCCTGCCGAAAGGGTGTTTATTGCAGCAACCGGAGGGCCGCCTGCGTGGCCGAGTTGGCCTGGGCCAACATCGCGGTGCTCGACTGCACCAGGATGCTGTTCCGCGCCAGCTTCGTGGATTCGTAAGCGACATCCACATCGACGATGCGGCTGTTGGCCGCTTCGATGTTCGTGCGGTTGAT
>JANPIS010000277.1:0-14178 GCA_031425095.1 Chthoniobacteraceae bacterium | reverse complement strand
TGCCCCGTCCCGAACCAGCGGTTTCTGTCGTGGCGATGGCCGAGCACGTGAGTGCGAGTCCGGACTACGCGGTGATCGGAAATCTCGACGAATTGCTGGCGGCCGAAGAAAGTTCTGCATGGCTCACCCATTCCGTCGACTGATTGCAGCGGTAGCGCTCGCGGGGCTCGCCGTCCTCGCTGCGGGTGGCGTTTCCCTAGCGGGCGAGAACGCCACACCGGGCGGCTTGAACCGAAACCCGGCGCCGGGGCCGTTTGGGGGAGGGCGCTCTCCGGAGATGGAGAGTGTTCGCAAGGCCGTGGAGGCGCTTTCGCCTGAGCAAAAGAAGCGTTTCGGGGAAAACTTGATGCGCTGGGCGAACCTCTCGCCGGAGGAGAAGAAGGCCCTCCGGGAACGTGAGGCCGTGCGGCAGAAGTACATCGAGCAGGAAGTCACCGCTGCACTCGCAGCATCGGGGCTCCGCCTCGAGGGCGAGCGGCGCGCCCAGTACGTGCGGCGTTTTGCCGAGGAGCGGCAAAAGATCGAGGAGCAATTGCGGAACGAGATGATGGAGCGCCGCAAACCCATGGTTCGTGATTTGGTCGGTCGTCTGAAAGCGGAGTTCGCGAACTCGAAGCCGTAGTCAGTCGGCGGCGCACGGTGCGCGATCAGAGAATCGACTCGCCTTCACGGCTCCTGCCGCCTTGCTTGACGGCAATGCGGGGCATTCCGAACTCCGCCGCAGGCCAACCGCTCCCTATCGTTTCGAACTCATGACCAACGCGAAATCCAAGAAGCCTCTCAGCCGCAATATTCACCTCCTCCGCTGGGTGAAAAAGATGGCCGCGCTCTGCAAGCCCGATCGCATCCACTGGGTCGATGGCTCGAAATCCGAGTACGACAGTCTGTGCGATGAGATGGTCGCTGCCGGAACTCTCACGCGCCTGAATCAAAAGAAGTGGCCCGGCTGTTTCCTCGCGCGCTCCGATGCGAGCGACGTGGCTCGCGTCGAGGATCGCACCTTCATCTGTAGCTACTCGAAGGAAGGCGCTGGCCCGACGAACAATTGGGTGAACCCCTTCGAGATGAAGAAGACCCTGCGCGGTCTCTTCAGTGGCTGCATGAAGGGCCGCACCATGTACGTGCTCCCGTTCAGCATGGGGCCGCTGCATTCGCCGATGTCGCAGATCGGCGTGCAACTGACTGACTCGCCGTACGTCGTCGTGAACATGCGGATCATGGCGCGCATCGGAGAGAAGGTCTTCAAGCTCATCGACGAATCCAACCGCCGCGTCGTGCCCTGCATGCACAGCGTCGGCGCGCCGCTGAAGAAAGGCGCGAAGGACGTGCCCTGGCCGTGCAACAAGGAGAAGTATATCGTCCACTTCCCAGAGACGCGCGAGATCTGGAGCTACGGCTCGGGCTATGGCGGCAATGCGCTGCTCGGGAAAAAATGCTTTGCCCTACGCATCGCCTCGGCCATGGCGCGCGACGAGGGCTGGATGGCCGAGCACATGCTCATCCTCGGGGTCGAGAGTCCCGCTGGGGAAAAAACGTACGTCGCCGCGGCCTTCCCGAGCGCGTGCGGCAAGACGAACTTCGCGATGCTCGTCCCGCCGAAACATTTCGCCAGGGAGGGCTGGAAGGTGTGGACCGTGGGCGACGACATCGCGTGGATCAAACCCGGCGCGGACGGACGGCTGCACGCGATCAATCCCGAGGCCGGATTCTTCGGCGTCGCGCCCGGCACCAGCGATCAGACGAATCCCAACGCCATGGCCTCGCTGCGCAAGAACACCATCTTCACCAACGTCGCGCTGACTCCCGACGGTGGCGTCTGGTGGGAAGGGATGACCGAAGAGCCGCCGCCGCGCGCGATCGACTGGCAGGGTAACGCATGGACGCCGGGCAATGGCGCGAAGGCCGCGCACCCGAACTCGCGCTTCACCGCACCCGCCTCGCAGTGCCCGACCATCGACCCCGCTTGGGAAAAGCCCGAGGGTGTGCCGCTCAGCGCGATCATCTTCGGCGGACGCCGCGCGACGACGATGCCGCTCGTCTATCAGGCCTTCAACTGGAGCACCGGCGTGTACATCGGCGCGACCATGGGCAGCGAAATGACCGCCGCCGCCGCTGGCACCATCGGCAAAGTGCGCCGCGACCCGATGGCCATGCTGCCCTTCTGTGGCTACAACATGGGCGACTACTTCCGCCACTGGATCTCCATGCAGCGCACGCTCACCGAGACCCCGCGCATCTTTCATGTGAATTGGTTTCGCAAAGGCGCCGACGGCAAGTTCCTCTGGCCCGGTTTCAGCGAAAACATGCGTGTCCTCAAGTGGATCGTGGACCGCGCCAATGGACGTGCGCTCGGGAAAGAAACACCCATCGGTTGGGTGCCGCACTACGCGGACATCGACTGGACCGGGCTCGATTTCCCCGAGGCGAGATTCGACGACCTCCAGCACTTCGACCGCACCGCCTGGCGGGAAGAGATCATGCAACACGAGGAACTCTTCCTCAATCTGCACACCCATCTCCCCAAGGAAATGATCTACGAGCGCGAGCTGCTGATCTGTCGGATGTAGTCGGGTGTTCGCGCTACTCACTCGGCGGCGCGACTTCGCGGACGAGCGCGCCGTTGGCTTCGCTAAGGACGAGGATGGCGAGTTTCTCGACGTCGTTCAGTTCACTCGGGCGGAGCATTTGGAAGTTGAGGCCGCCGCCGGGCAACGGATCGAGACCGGGGATCATTGGCTGTGGAGCGTGTTCGCTGCTGTTCAGGCTGGCGTAGTCGAATCGGCCGCGCAGGTCGGTGTAGCCGTCTTTGAAAAAGCGCACGGTGCCGCCGCGCAGGCGGGCGTATACTTTGACGTAGGAACGGCTCACGGGCTTGTCGGTGGCGGAGTCGCGCACGTCGAGGCGGCCGTAGTTTTCGGCGAGGGTGAGCTTGAGGGTGTTTGCGTGATACGCCTGAGCCTTGCGTTGGCCGGCGGCGACGATTTCGACGAGCACATTCGCCCGGGCGAAATCGGCGGGCAGGGAAATGTCGAGCGTGTCGCGTCCGGCGGGCAGGGCCTGGGTCGCGGATTTGTTCGGCTTGATGACGGCGAAGCGGCTCGCGTCCTGCGAGACGAAGGGGCTCGAGCTGAACGAAAACTCGGGGTCCATGAGGTAGTAGTTGATCGCGATTTCGCCGAGGTTCTTCCATGTCACCGTGATGGTGCGGTTCTCGACTTTGAAGTCGAAGGTGGGCTCGGTGGCGGTGAGTTCGGCCTGTTGCTTCTCGCGGTTCGGCACGTCGTCGCCGGGGCGGGTCACGGCTTTGCCTTCGATCTCGTCGAGCTGCGCGGCGACCTCGGTGAAGAGCTTGCGCCAGCGATCCACGGGATGATTCGCATACTGCGCGGCGATGCCGCGGGCCTCGGCGAGTTGCGTCTCGTAGAAGGCGGCGTAGCAGCGGAAGCAGTCGTGCTGGAGGCGCGTCGGGAGTTGCTCGGCCTTGATGGAGCGGAAGCGCGCGAGGGCTTCGTCCACGCGGCCCTGGAGGAAGAGGTAATAGACCACGCTCATGGAATCCATCGCGTCGAGCGCGGGCTTGTGCGCGAGCGTCGTGAGCAGCGACTGATACTGTCCACGGAAGACAGGGTTCGCGATCTTGTGCTCCGCACCGAGCTGGTGGGCGCGCTGATTCACGAGCGGCGAATATTCCAGATGTTCATAGGCACGGCGCTCGATGGGATCGATCTGCACGAGCTTCGCGTCGAGCCAGGGGCCGCATTGCGCGAGGAAGTCGTCGCGATGCCGCAGCCACTCGCGCAGGACGGGCGCGTCGTTGTGGACGATGCCGTAGCGGTAGATCGGTTCGCTGTAGGTGTGCCGTTTCTCGACGAGCGCGACGAGCTTGCGGAAGAAGTCCACGCTCTGCCGCGCGCGCCAGGCGACGCGTTCGAGATTCAGCCGCTCAATGTTGTTCTGCTCGAGGAAGGCGAAGACCTCGGCCTCGGCGCCGTATTGCGAGACGTAGTCCCAGGAGGCTTTGTCGAATTGCGTGAGCCGCGGGACGACATTGAAGGCGAACGCTTTCGCCGCGCCGACAGTCTGCTCCGCGCGCGAGACCTGCACCGGATAGTGCGCGAACTTCGCGCCCGGTTTATTCGCGCCGGGGAAGTAGAAGAAGTACTCGAAGGTCTGCGTGGTGTAAGGCTCGAGGCGCAGTCGCGGGCTCGCGGTGGCGCGGCTCTTCAGCACGGGCAGCGCGCCCTGCGGGATCTGCAGGAGCAGCTCCAGCTTCTGCGGCGATGACGTGGGATTCGTGACCACGATGTTCGCGCCGTAGGTCGCGCCGGCGAGGAACTCCTCGGTCACATACTTGTCGAACTTCTCATTGCCCTCCATCCGGTAGCGGTCGCCATTGCGGTAGAAGTTCTGACTCACGAGCAGCTCGGCATTTCCCGGCGCGGCGACGGCGGGTTTGATCTCCTTGTGAAAGGCGATGAGCGGTCCGGCTGCGGTGAGCGAATACGCGCCGCCGTCGGCTTTCGTGGTGTGCTTCGGTGCATCGAAAGGCAGATCGAGCACCGCGAGTGCGAGCATCATCTCGGCAAAGTGGCGGCTCGCTTCCGCGACATTTGCGGAAAGGAACGGCGCCTTGCCATCCCACGCCGCGTAGTCGCGCCAGAAGCCATTGATGGTGATCAGCGCGGCGTTCTGCTCGGTGATCGGGAGCCGGTAGTAATTGTTCTCCGCCCACTCCTTCGTCGGCCCGAGTTGGCGGTAGTAAGCGCGCACCTCCTCGCGCTGGCGCTTCGCTTCATCCATCTTGAAGTAGAGTGCATCCGCCGAGCCATCCTTGTCCGCGAATGCCTTCACGTCCCGATCATCCGCGCGCATCTCACTTTGGAGTGGAACCCGCGGTTCGAGGCCTGGCACGGCCTCCGCGACTGCGGCGCGTTTCGACTTCGATGCCAAACCTAATGAAGTAGTCGCAGGCACGGGTGCAACACGAGCGCCTGCCATCACTTTCCCGAGCACCTGAAGGTCCACTTCCTTCACCGCGCTCTCCGCTTTGTTTTTCGCATCGGCGAAGCCGCCCTCGCCGCCTTGCAGCGCGCGTCCGCGCAGCGCGGTCTCGAAGAGATGATCCTGCCGGTCCGGATCGGGCGGGAGCAGTTCCCACAGCTCGCGCAGATGCCGCGCGGTCGCCGCCGCTTCGCCGGGCAGGCGTTGCGCGAGCAGGCAGCGTTCGGCCACATTGAGTCGCGCAAAGACCCACGGTTCCAGATAGCGCCGCAGATCGCTGCCGAGCAGGTAATCATCCATGAAGGTTTTGTCCTTCTTGTTGCGCAGATACGGCTGGATCACTTGCGTGAAGAAGGCCGGATCTTTGCGGCTGAGGAAGAAGCTCAGCTCGTGACACGCAAACTCCGAATACATTGCGCGCTTCTCCGCGTCCTTCATCGTCGGCCACTCCAGCACCCACGCGAATTTCGCCAGCGTCGCGTTGCCGCTCAGCGTGGTGAAGAGAGAAAAAATGCCGCCGAGCGTGTCGTAGGTTTCGAGTTCGGAAGTGAGGATGTCCGCGAGCGTGAGCGTCTTCCCATTCGTCAGCACGGTGACTTCCCTTTTCTCCGCGAAAGGTTTCGCTGGATCGAGATTCCGCGCGAGCCGCAGGTCGTCGAACTTTGTCCCCGCCTCCGGCAGCGCGATCGTCTGCCACACCGCGCTGGCGAGGTCTTCCGCGTAAATCTGCACATGCTGCCGATCGCCGAGCACCTTGCGGTCGATGCGCACGAGGCCGTCCTTGTCCGGCACGAGGTTGTAGAGCACCGGCGCGACGTTGGCGAGGAAGTCGAGGTTGGAGCCCTGTGCTGGAGCCGGGTCCATGATTGATGGCGAGGGCGCTTGTTCTTTCGCTTTCCTCGCCAGGGCGCTGCGCGCGCCAGGAGTCGCACCCGCGGCGCGGCCCGCTGCGGTCTGCGTCGCATCCACATCGGTCGCGCGCTTCTCCCACGGATTGAGCAGCAGACCGGGGCGCGTGAGCATATTGCCGGGGAAGCGCTGCGCGTAGCGGCGATCGAGGATGTAGCGATACTCGTCGCCGATCTCGCGCCCGGCGGCGAAAAGGTTTGGGAGCTTTGCGGGTTGCGCGCTGCCGGGACCGAAGCGCGTGAAGCCGCCGAGGCCGCCAAAGATTCCCTCGCCCGGCAGGAAGCGCGTCGCCGCGACATGCACGCGGGTGGAGGCGTTCACATTCGCCACCTTCACCGTGATGGCGTCGTCGGTCGCCGCCACGGACTCGATCTGCAACGGCGCGGCGCCGCGGCTTTCGAGGAAACGGTTCGGCGCGAGCAGCCAGTTCTGCACGGGCTTGCCGGCGGTCACGCGGATCTCGAGGTCGCGCGCATCCTCGCCGCGCAGCCGCAGCGAGTAGTCGCCCGGCGTGAGCCCCTTGATCTCGAGGAAGCCAGGGACCGCCGAAATCGCCGCACTCACGTCGCGAGTGAAAGTGCCGCCGCGCTGTTCGATCAGCGAGGCAGTCGCCTTGTCGCCGATGAAGGGCACGCGCACGACTTCGCCCGCCGCGCTGTGAATCTCCGTCGTGGAGGCGCGATGCAGCGTGCTGAGATCCCACTGGCCGGTGCGTCCATTCGGCGCCTTCGCGGCAACGCTGCCCAACCCGGCGAGTGCGCCGAGCGCGATGCGTCCCTTTTCATCCGTCCGCAGCGCAATCGTGAGCGTGTGGTCGATATCCCGATGCCGGAACTCGAAGACGACCTGCTGATCCGCGATCGGTTCGCCGTTCTTTCCGAGCAGCTCGAAGAGGTAGCCGTCTTTTCCGAATCGGCTGAGATGCGTGTCGTTGGTCGCCTCGGTCGTGTCGATGCCATTGATCGACCACGTGTGACTCGCCGCGAGTGGCTGTTTTTCCCCGCCTTTGCTCAGCGATTCGATCGCCGCCGAGAGCGCGACTGTGAGCGTCGCCAGCCGATCGGGCACAGTGATCTTTTGCGTGAAGACTTTGTCCGCCGCGAGCGCGGGTGCCTTGATCTCCTTAGTCGTCGAGACGCCGTCGTGCGTCGTGGAAGTGATCGTAAGCTTCGCGTCCTTCAGCAATTCCAGCGGAAGCTGCGCGTCGCCGAGGAGCAGCGAAGTGCGCACCGCGAGCGTGCCTTCGCGCCGCGCGAGCAGTTCCTCGCGCTCGATGTGAAAGTGCGCGTCGAGCTGATATTCCTCCGCGTGATGCTCGAAGTTCGTGAGCGTGGCGAAGCCGCCCGCCGCATCCGCGAGCACGATCGGCTTCGTTCCCGGCTGCGCTGTGAAGGGGACAGCGATGCGCCCGCTCTTCGCATCTGGCGTGAACTTCCGCCCGTCGAGCCACGCCACCGCGTCCTTCACCGGGGCGTAAGTCTCATCGAGCACCGTGAGCAGATCGCCGGCCGGTCCTGTCTGCTGGAGGAGATGCCACTGGCCTTTGCGGATCAGCGCGCGACTCGATTTGCCGCCGCCGATGAATTCAATCATCCACGCGCCGCGCTTGTCTTTAAGTTCGGGAAAGTTGAACGCCCGGCTCGTGCGCCGGAAGGGACTCGTGCCCGCCGCGTCGTCGAAACTCTGCGTGCGCTCGATGTGCGCGACGAGGCCGTCGAGGCTGAGGTCGGTGTTGAGTTCGCGCTTCTGCGAGAGGAAGAAATTGAGCGCGTTGATCTCGTAGATTTTCACGATGACCTTCGGCGTGTTCTTGAGGAAGACGGTCACGTTTACGTCCTCCGACGGTGCAGTGAAAGGCGCATTGTTCGGCGCGAAGTCGATATCCACGCGATCCTTCAGCGCCTGGAAAGCGGAGGGCGAGAGCAGCGACGCCCACTTCTGTGGATCACCCGCGCCCGCCACGATCTTCGCCTCGGCGAAGATCGGCTTGAGCCACGTATCGCGCAGCCACACGGCCCACGGCTCCCACGTCGGTTCCTCAACGAGAAGGTGCAGGAGGTAGTCGCGCACCAGCGACTCGTCGTTGCCGATCGCCGTCGTGCCGGCGAGCGCCTCGCTCACGTCGGTATTGAGATCGACCGCATTGCCCGAGAGCCGCGGCTGCTCGAGATACTTTGGATTCATGTAGCCGACGGGGCGCGGGAGCTTCAGGTATTCGAGGAAGCGCGCCTTGGCGTAGATCCCGCGCGCGCGGTCGTGCTGGAGCCGGCGATGCAGCACCGCGGCCTTCAGCGAGTTGAACGACGGCGAGAGCGTCTTCACGTAAGTCCACGCCCGCTCCAGCCACGCCTCGCGCTCCGTCGGATCAAACTCCACGTCCGCATCCGCGCCCGGCGCGAGCTTGCGCAGGCGGGTGAAGACGAAAGCCTGCTGTTCCGTGAGCGCCGGGATGAGCTTCGCGAGTTCATCGAGCTGCTCGGGCAGGAGCGCGCGGTGAATTTCAAAACTCCCGAAGCCGCCGCTCTCCGGCATCCGCAATTCATCGGCGATGAGCGGCACGAGTCCCGCGAGGTCCGGGCGGGTGAGTTTGCCGAGCAGTGCGCGGCGTTGCGCCGGACGGAGCGCGGTCTTGTCGCGCACGAGTTGCTCCAGCGCCGGCTCCGCGAGCAGGCCGAGATCGTCGTGCTGCAACGCGACCCTCACGAAGACCTCGCGCGCCACCTGCGCCAGATCGAGCGCGGTCGGCAGATTCGGCTTCTGGTCGCGTGCCTCCTGCACGTGATTGAACTCCAGGTTCAACCGGGTGCGCAGAAACTTCAGCGTCGCCTGCGGGTCGGCATCGTAGGCGAGCAGTGCCGCGCGATTCTCGATCACCTTCCGCCGCGCCGAATCCTTGAACCGCGCCGCCCACTGTTCCAGCACCGCCGCAAGCTTCGCCTGCTGTCCCGTATTTTGCCAATGGAGCGCGTGGAAAAAATAGAAGTCCTCGGAGCCCGGGATCAGCTCCCCGAGCACCTTCTCGCGATCCGCCGCGAGCGCGAACTTTTCGATGAAGCCAATCTCATTCTCCGCGTGGAGCAGGGGAGAGAAGGCGAGGGCGAGTGGGAGGAGGAGCCGGAGTTTCATAGCGGGGAAGGCAGGGTAGTGAACTGCGATTTGCGATGCGTTGCAGCCAGGAGTGTGCGCCCGGGACAGTCTGTGGAAAAGCTGTCACGTGCGAGAATGGGTTCCGGTGTGAAGACGGATGAGCGCCAGGCTTCCTTAGGACGGTCGGGCCCGCTGAGCGTCACTCCGCCACACCGCAGCGGGACGCTCGGGCTATGGTCGCGGCGACTCCGACGACGCCGAACTTCTTCCGGCTGCAGCTACGGCAGTAGCTCGATGCGCAGGCGCCAGAAGAGCTTCGTGCCGGGGGCGGGATCCGTGAGCGTGATGATCTGCGTCGTGCCGTTCTTGTCGGCGGTGATGCTCGGGAGTTGTGTGGTCGCCCCGGTGCTCGAGTCGAAGCGGTAGATTTCGGTCCAGCCGGCGATGTTGGTGAGGTCGGTGTTTCGCTGGACGATGTAGCGCAGATCGTTGGCCGTCGCCTGGTAGCGGAAGGCGAAGAGGCGTCCGCCAACTGGTCCGGCGAGCGTTGGATTGAGCAGCGCGTCGCTGGCGAGTGGGTCGCGGCGGAGGGCATACTCGAGGACGTTGATTGCACCGTCTTTCTCGGTGTCGTCGGCAGCGGGGAGGACGCTGCCGGCGACGGCAGTGGACCACGCGTTGTAATTGGTCGTGATGACGTCGTCCGCTTCGTACGCGCCGATGTCGGGCACGCCGACGATGGCAGAGCCGCGCTGATCGCTCGTCGAAGTGCTGCCGACGGCGGCGTTGCGCGCGGGGCTGCCGGGAAGGAGGGCGCGCGTCTGGGTCGGGCCGCCATTGCTGGCGAGGGCGGCGAGCTGCGGATTCACGTTCAAGTGCGCCGGGCCAGATGGGCTGCCATTGCTCGCGATGCTCTGGATGATGTTCGCGCCGACGCGGGTGAGTGTGCTGAAGCCCGCCTGGAAGAAGAAGCGGATGTCCGCGCCCGAGCCAGTGCCGGTGAGCGAGTTCCCGGCGACGATGGAATTCTCGATCGTCAGGAAGTTGCGCACGTGATCGATGGCGCCACCGCCGATCGCGCCGCCGGCGGAGTTCCCGGCGACGGTGCAATGCGTGAGCCTGAGCTGGCCGAAGTTCCGGATCGCGCCGCCTTCGCTGTTCGCGGTGTTGCCGCTGAGCGTGCAGCGCGTGAGCGTGAGGGTGCCGTCCTGATTGACCAGCGCGCCGCCATCGTTCGTCACGACGTTGCCACTGAAGGTGCATTCGATCGCGCTCACGCTGCCGCTGCTGAAGATGGCCCCGCCGCCGAGCGCGCCATTGCTGGTCAGCGAGCAGCGGTCGAGCTTCACGGTCGAGAAGCTGTTGTAGATTGCGCCACCCGTGTTCGAGGAGTTGCTGGTGAAGACACAACGCATCGCGTTCAGCCATGCGCCGTCGTGGACGAGGACGGCGCCGCCCGCGTTCGTTTCAAACGCGCCCGTGCCGTTGCCGCCGGTGAGGGTGAGGCCGACGAGCGTCGCGGTTTTCCCGCTGCCGCTGAGGGTGAAGATGCGGTTTGTGCCCGTGCCGCCGTTGATGGTGACGCCGCTCGCGAGGTTGCTCGCGTCGATGGTCACATCCTTCGCGATCACGATGTCGCCTTTCGCCGGATCGAGCGTGAGGGTCGCGCCATTGAGCGCGCTGTCGAACACGATGCCACCGCCGCTCGGCGCATCGCGCAGCGCTTCGCGCAGCGAAATGCCGGCGCCGGAGGTGCTGCCGTTTGTATCGAGTTCATCGACGGCGGTCGTGACGACGACGATCTCGTTGCGGACGATTTGCACCGCATTGATGGGCGAACTCGTGACCGCTTCTTCCGCGCGGACGATGAATCCGGACTCAATCAAGCCTTCAAAGATGACGTAGTTCCCGGCTGGCGTGCCGGTGCCCAGATTGCTCGTCGAGTTGGCCGGCACGCGGGTAAAGGTGTTGGAGAAGTTCGTGTTGTCCTGCACGAAGACGTGCGGCGTGAGTTCGGTCTCGTTGGTCACGTTCGCCGGGTTCGCCGTGCGGTTCGTCGTCAGCCAGTATTCGCCGACGCGGTCATTGGCATCGCCGTCGGTATAGACGATCGCCTTGTATCCGCCGGGCGCCGCCGGCACGCCTGCCACGGCGAAGAACGGCTGCGAGGCGAACGACGCGTAAAGGTTCGTGGCGCTGTAGCCGGGGCCGCCGACGTTGCTGTCGAGGTAGCCATTCATCAGCCGGCGATCGGGCGTGCTTTGGGGCGCGGGCGAGATGTTCCAGAGATGATGCGAGGACCACCAGATGCGGAGGTTCGGAGCGAAGGTGGTCCCGCTGCCGTTCAGCAGCGGGACGGGTCCGCGACCGCTGTAGGTGCCATCATGCAGGGTGCCGTCGGCGGTGTCCGTGAGGTTGTTCCAGTTCGCCTGGGAGAAAGCAGGAGCACCGGCGACATCCGCGGCGGCGAGAGTGCCGCCGGGTCCGCCCACTCCGCCCCCGACAAAGTTGAAGCCCACGCCGCTGACCGGCGCGACCTGCGCTTCGTAGGCACCGAGATCAGGAATTCCACCGGAGCCACCGCTGGCGTTTCGCGCGCGCGGGAATCCACGCTGATCGGTGACGAGGCCGGCGGCGAGACTGCTGGTGGGATCGATCGCAGGACTGCCGGGCCGCAGCGCCATCGTGCGTGTCGGGCCGCCATTGTCGGTCAATGCAGCGAGTCGCGGATCAGCGACTACGATGGTCGGGCCGGCGCTGAGTCCCGAGCCTGCGACGTCACTGAGAATGTTCACGCCCGCGGTGACGACGGGGACGCCGAGATTGCGGATATCCGGTCCCGTGGGTGCGGTGTTGCCGGCGACGATGGAGTTGCCCATCGACAGTTCGTTGTTGAGCACCGCGATGCCGCCGCCGCTGCTCGTCGCGGAATTGCGCGACACCGTGCAGTGCGTCAGCAAAACGGTGGGCGAGCCGCCGCCTTGATTCACGATCGCGCCGCCCGTCGTGGCGGAGTTTGCCGCGAGCGTGCATTGCGTGAGCGTGAGCGCGCCGCTGTTGGCGATCGCCCCACCGCTGGTGGCCGAGTTGTTGGCGAGCGTGCAGCGCGTGAGCGTGAGCGCGCCGGCGTTGGAAATCGCGCCGCCGGTGCTGGCGCTGCCGTTCGTCAGCGTGAGAGCATTCAGCGTGACGGTGTTGCCCGCCGCGACATTGAAGATGCGGCTCGCGCCGCCGCCGGAGAGTGTGAGTCCGGCCGGCAGGCTGGAACCGTCGAGAGTGACGCTGCCCGTCGCATCGTTGACCACGATCTCACTGCTGAGCGTGATTGTCGCGCCGTTCAGTGAACCGGGGAAGGTGATCGTATTTGCGCCAGGAATTTGCGCCGCGTCGGCGAGGATCTGGCGGAGCGAACCCGGGCCTGCATCGGCACTCGAAGTGACGATCGAGCTGAAGGTGCTGACGGTGAAGGTGAGGCTCGTCGCGCTCTGCGTGAAGAAGCCGACGAGTCCCGGTGCGAGGCCGGTGTAGCCGAAGTCGGTGACGGCGAAGGTGCTGCTGCCAAACGTCGCGAGCGTGTAGGTCTGTCCGGCGACGCCGGTGCCTTGGAAGTCGAAGGTGAAACTGCCAGTGCTGCCCTTCGTCAGCGCGCTCCCGAGGGCGAGGCGATCTGCGGAATTGTTTGTCGTGCTGAGGTGGAAGCGCGCGGTGGCTCCGCCATTCCAAGTCGCGCCGCCGGCGAAGTTCAGAGTGCCGATGCTGGCGGCTACGGTGGCGTCGCCCGGCGCGAAGTTGCTGCCGGTCTCGAGCGTGAGGCTTGCTCCGATCGTGCCGGTGCCGGCGATCGTCGCGCCAGTCTGCACGGTGGTTCCGCTCACATTGGGCAGAGTGCCGGTGACGTTGAGCCTTCCATTGCTGACCGTCACGGCGCCGGTGTTCGTGCTACTGCCGCTGAGGGTCTGGATGCCCGTGCCAGTCTTGATGATTGCGCTGCCAAACGTGAACGCGCCGCCGAAGTTCCCTGTGCCATTTGCCGCGCCGACAGTGAGCGTGCGCGTGCCGGTCGGCACTTGCACAGAGCCAGTGCCGTTGAGTGCGTCGATGGTTTCGTCTGACGTGAGTGACAGGGTGCCGTCCAGGGTCACGCTCGCAGCGTCGGCGATCTGATCGCCGCCATTGCAGATCATGGGCACGCCAGTCGCGAGCGTGAGTGCCGGACCATCAGCCGCCGTGAGCCCGCCGCCTACCGCATGCACACTGGCGCTGCTCGTCTTGGAAAATTCGGCCGAGCCCGAATTCACCGTTAGCGCGAGCCGTGTGTTGTCTCCGCTGCCGGTGAACCGCACCGTCCCCGCACCGCCGTGTACGAGTTGCGCCTTGCCCGTGCCGTCGCCGCGGAAGACGCGGCCACTGAAGTTGACCGGTCCAATGCCTGCGCCGCTCACGCTTAGCAACTGCGCGCCGAGATCCATATCGCCCGCCAAAGTCACTGGCCCGCTGCCGAGTTTCTCGATCGTAGCCGGGGCGAGCAGAGTGATCGGGCCGGCGAAGGTATTTGGTAGCACCGGGGCGGCGTTGGAATCCCGCAGTGTCTTCGTGCCGCTGGAACCGGCGCGCACGACGATCGCCGCCGCGAGAGCGTTCAGCCCATTCAAGCCGGTGAGTTCCACGGTGGCCGGCGCGCTGCCGCTCGTCGCGCCGAGCAGGACGCGTCCGCTGCCGGTCCATGTCGCCGCCGTGCCCCACGAGAGCGTGCCTGCATTGACCGCGACATCCACATTTCCGCCGGTGACCGTGGTCAGCAGCGTGACGCCCGCCGTGTCGCCTGCGGCCGGGAACGTGAGGCTCGCGTTGATATTCACCGTGCCGCCGCTCGGGAAGCTCGCGGCGCGGAAGACAATGGTGTCCGGGCCGGGGAAAGTTGCGGCATCGGCCACGGCCTGACGCAGCGAACCGGCGCCGGCGTCGTTGCCATTCGAGACGATCGGGAAGTAGCTCTCGACTGCGCCGAGATCGGGCGAAGCGGTGCCGTTGCCATCGCCGTCGAAGGGGCGCGCGAAGCCGCGCTGGTCGGTGTTGTGGCCGGCGATGACACTGGCGACGTCGATCGCCGGACTGCCGAACTGCGGCGCGCGGGTGTCGGTCGGGCCGCCATTCGCACCGAAGGCACCGAGTAGCGGCGCG
>JANPIS010000276.1:0-7119 GCA_031425095.1 Chthoniobacteraceae bacterium | reverse complement strand
GAACTCGGCCGCAAAGGACTCAAGGTCGAACACTTCTCCGACAGCGATAACCCGATCTTCGAACTCATCGAAGGCGAAGGCGACAAAGCCGTCACCCACGCCCTCTTCTCCGTCCCCGAGATCCTCGGGAAAGTCATCGAGATCGGCAAGAAAGGCCTGAGCATCCAGCGCTTCAAAGGTCTCGGCGAAATGAACCCCAAGCAGCTCTACGAAACCACGATGAACCCCGAAAAACGCAAGATGTGGAAGGTCGAGCTGAACGAAGACAACGCCGTCCAGGCCGACCGCATGTTCACCATCCTCATGGGCGACGTCGTCGAACCCCGGAGGCAGTTCATCGAAGACAACGCACTGAATGCGCGGCTGGATGTGTAAGACGACATGAGCGCCTCAGACCCATTCGGACTCCAGCGGGAGGAACGGATCAAAAAATCTAAAGTTCGGGAGGTGTTCACTCCGCATCGACCCATTAACTCCGTCAACCTTTTCTGGGGGCGACAGAAGGAAGTCCAGAAGTTGCTAGAGCATATCAACACTCCCGGTCAGCACGCTTTGCTTTATGGCGACCGTGGCGTCGGAAAGAGTTCTCTAGCAAACATCGCTGCTGAGTTGCTCATAAGCAAACTCATCAAAGGAAAGCTGTACAAGAAGCGCTGTGATTCCAAGGACACGTTCGAAACTATTGTAAGCCAACCGCTGAAGGCGGTCGGCGTAGATGTCAACATCACGACAATCAAGTCGGCGCACGAGCAAGGGGCGAAAGCAGGATTGAAGGTTCCAATCGCCGAGGCTGGCATCGACTCTAAGCGCATCAACGCGCGCGAGTCCAAAGCGTCCCCTCTGTCTCCGTCCGCCGTAGCTGATCACCTTCTTAAAGCGGAGGGTTTGCTGTTGATCGATGAGACCGATGCGTTGACGAATCCGGATGACAAGAAGCGTCTAGCGGAACTGATTAAGCTGCTGAGTGACAACGGCTCCGGTTTCAAATTGCTCGTGGTTGGAATTGCCGAGACGGCAGAGCAACTTACTGGAGGGCACGCCTCAGTCCAACGCTGCCTCAAAGAGACTAAGCTCGGGCGAATGCGAGGAGATGAACTATCGCTAATCATCACCGAGGGGGGCAGGGAACTCGGGCTTCGGTTTGAAGTCCCAGTCGTGCAAAAGATTGTTCGACTTAGTGCCGGCTACCCGCATTTCACACAACTCCTCGCACTGAAGTGCGCTGAAGAGGCAACGGCAAACGGGAACGACACGATTGTTGCGGCAGATCTCGACTCTGCATTGGCGGCCGCAGTCGAAGATGCCGAAGGGACTTTGCGACGCGTCTACAACAGCGCAGTTCGTTCATACAACACGGACATGTATCGCGTAATTCTTCAAGCAGCAGCGCAACTTGGACGAGATGAATTCTCCGCAGGCCAGCTCCGAACGGGAATTGAGAAAGTTACCGGTGACGGAATCACTCAGCAGGGCCTCAACAATTATCTGAACAGGTTGATATCAGACGATGGTTCCACGGTTTTGGTTAGAAAAAGCAAAGGCATCTACAAGTTTTCAGATCCGCGCATGCCCAGCTTCATCAAGATCGCGAATGTCACGACGCAGGACTGATGAGTTCCGAATGAGCCCGAAGACCTTCCCTCTCGCCCACGGCATCCCGATGCATCTGCTTTCCGAACTCGGGTTGCACGAGTCGTTTCTCGATTGCGTCGAGCAACACCGCCGCGATGGGCTGCCGATGGCGCTGAATCGCACCGGACAGAGCGAATTTGTCCGCGTCGAAGACCTCGCTCCCGAGATCACCCGTGCCCGCAATCGCATCGCCGAACTCACCGCCGAGATCGCGAAGTTCGAGCGCTCGCCATTCTCCCTGAACGAAACGCCCGAATGAAAAAGAAGCCGGTCCCGCTTTACCGAAAGAAGAGCTTGCCGAGTGTGACTACGCGTGACTACATTGACGAGATGAAAGCTCGAACAGCCGCAGCACGCTCCACGGAGGCGGAAGAAACCCTGTCGTCGGTCGTCCGTGAAATAGCGCCGGTGCCGGGCGTGGGGATGACGATTTCGGTGCGGGCGGCCAAGGCGCATCTTTCGGCATTGCTGGAGGAAGTGGCGGCGGGACGCGAGGTCGTGATCACCAGCGACGGGGTGCCCAAGGCGCGGCTCGTGCCGATGGCTCGCGAGCCGGAGGGCAAGCCTTTCACCGGTACCCGCGAACATCTGAAACGCATGCCGCCTTGGCGTGGCGGGCCAACGGCCGAAGAGATCATCCGCGAAGATCGCGACTCGCGGGGCTGGTGATGTATTTGGATAGCGCCATCATCATCAAACTACTCGTCACCGAGTTGGACAGCAGCGTCTTTCAGGATGCGCTTGAGGGGAAAATCCTGTCGTCGTCGGAACTGGCGTTCACGGAAGTTTGGTCGGCCTTGCTCGCCAAGGAACGGCACAAGGTGATCTCCGCCGATGAGCGGGCGGCGGCCTGGCAGGTCTTCACGGAGCGAGTGCAAAGGAAGCAGCTCATTTTGCATCCGCTGGACGAAGTGGTGCTGAGAAAAGCGAATCACGTCTTGCAGCGCTGCCATCCGACCGTGGCACTGCGGACACTCGACGCCATCCACACGGCAGCCTGCGATCTGAGCCAGGATTTCCCGTTCTGCACGACCGATAAGCGGATGCGCGATGCGGCGAGTGTGCTCGGTATCCCGGTTTTCCCTGCGAACGATTCAACCAACCCCTAGCCCGCTTCCCTTTCACCCATGCCCAACTTCAATCCCAACGAGAAAGTCCAGCCCGTCAATGTCGCCGAGGAGATGTCGAAGTCGTTTCTCGACTACTCGATGTCCGTCATCATCAGCCGCGCGCTGCCGGATGCGCGCGATGGGCTGAAGCCTTCGCAGCGGCGCATTCTCGTCACGATGAATGACCTCGGGGTGCTGCCGAATCGCAAGCACATCAAGTGCGCGAAGATCGTCGGCGATACAATGGGTAACTATCATCCGCACGGCGATCAGGCAATTTACCCGACGCTCGTCCACATGGCGCAGCCTTGGGCGATGCGCGACATGCTGATCGACGGGCAGGGGAATTTCGGGAGCGTCGAGGACGATCCGCCGGCGTCGATGCGATATACCGAGGCGCGGCTGCGGCACCTCGGGGCGGCGCTGATGGATGACATGGACAAGGAGACGGTTAACTTTGTGCCGACTTACGATGAGCGGCTCATGGAGCCGGTGGTCTTGCCGGCGGCGTTTCCGAACCTGCTGGTGAATGGCGGCACGGGCATCGCAGTCGGCATGGCGACGAATATTCCGCCGCACAACCTCAGCGAGTGCATCGATGGCATCTGCGCGCAGATCGCCGACCCGGACATCACGCTCGCTGGGCTGATGCAGTTTGTGCAGGGTCCGGACTTTCCGACGGGCTGCGTGATTCAGGGGAATGCGGGGATTCTCAGCTATTTTGAAACCGGGCGCGGCTCGGTGCGGGTGCGGGGCAAGGCCGGAATCGAGGAGCTGAAGGGCGGGCGCGAGCAGATCATCATCGCGGAAATCCCCTTCAACGTGAAACGCAATGAACTGGTGAAGCGCATCGCCGACCTGGTGAACGAGAAGGTGCTGACCGGGATCAGCGACGTGCGCGATGAGTCGGATGAAAACACGCGCGTGGTCATCGAGCTGAAGCGCGACGGCAATCCGAAGGTCATCCTGAACAACCTCTTCAAGCACACCGCGCTGGAGTCGTCCTTCAGCGTGAACATGCTGGCGATCGATCACGGCAAGCCGCGGCTGCTCGGACTGAAAGATGCCATCGCGTGTTACATCGAGCACCGCCGCGAGATCGTCCTGCGGCGCACGCGTTTCCTGCTGAATGCAGCGGAAGTCGAGGCCGAGAAGCTCGAGGGCTACCTGATCGCGCTCGCGAATCTCGACGACTTCATCCGCATCATCCGCGACTCGCGGGACCGCGACGATGCCAAGGCAAAGCTGATGGAGCTTTCGTGGACGCGGCGCGCGGTCGAGCAGATCGGAGTGTTGATCCGCGACGAGGCGCGGCTCGTGGAGGGCCGATACAAATTCACCGAGAAACAAGTAGGCCACATCCTCGACCTGCGGCTCTACCAACTGACCGGCCTCGAACGCGAGAGCATCAAGAGCGAGTACGATGCGCTGATCGCGACGATCAAAGACCTGCTCGACATCCTCGCGAAGGAAAAGCGCGTGCTGAAAATCATCACCGAAGAGCTGCGCGAGATTCAGAAAAAGTATGGCACCCCGCGCCGCACTCAGATCGTCCCGGCGGAAGGCGAGATCGCCATCGAAGACCTGATCGCGAACGAAGGAGTGATCGTGACCTTGACCCACAAGGGCTTCATCAAACGCACCGCCGTCTCCGCCTACCGTGCGCAGCGCCGTGGGGGCAAGGGCGTGATCGGCATGACCGCGCGGGAAGGCACGAGCGAGGAGGATGCTGATGACTTCGTCGAGCATCTCTTCACCGCGACGACGCATGACTATCTGATGTTCTTCACCACCGAGGGCCGCTGTTACGTCGAGCGCGTGTTTGAAATCCCCGAAGGTTCGCGAGCGAGCAAAGGCCGTAGCATTGCCAACCTGCTCGAACTCCGCGCCGAAGAGAAGATCGCCGCGACCATCCGCGTCCAGGGCCAGAAGACCGATGAGGAGACGTGGAACGACAAGCTCCACATCGTCTTCGCGACGCGCAGCGGCATCGTGAAGAAGTCGAACCTCAGCGACTTCAAAAACATCCGCAAGGGCGGCATCATCGCGATCAAGATCGAAGAAGGCGACCGGCTCATCGACTGCAAGCGCACCGAAGGCCATCAGGAGATCGTCCTCATCACGCACGAAGGGATGAGCATTCGCTTCAGTGAAGAAGAAATGCGTGACCAGGGGCGCGACACTGTGGGCGTCTGGGGCATCCGCCCTGATCCGAAGGATTACGTCGTCGGCGCAGCGCTCGTGAATAACGAAGCGATGCTGCTCGTGGCTGGCGAAAACGGTCTCGGCAAGCGCACGAAGTTTGAAGAATACCGGCTGCAATCTCGCGGCGGCAAGGGCGTGATCACGATGAAGACCACCGAGCGCACGGGCGGAGTCGCGGGTGCACTCACGGTCCGCGATGGCGACGAACTCATGCTCATCACGAACAAAGGTAAGATGGTCCGCACCCGCGTCGCGGAGATCCGCGAGACGGGCCGCAACGCGCAAGGCGTGAAGCTCATCGATACCCGTGAGGGCGAAATGCTTTCCGGCATCGCGCCCGTGGTCGCCAACGAAGAGGACGAAGCGGCGGAAGGCGAAGTGAGCGCGTAACCCAGCGCCTTACTCCTACCCGTGATTTGAGCGGCGCCGAGCGCCATGCTCCCCAGCAAAGGAAAAGCGTTGGCGGCTCGCTGCCGCCAACGCTCTCCCTAACCTGATGAAGGTATTGTCCGGTGTCGCCTTACGTCGTGGGTTCGGCTCCGGCAGGAACCGAGTGGCCGTGGCTCACAACGGGTGAGCGCACGCCTTGCGTCGCAAATTTCGCGCACGCCACGAGAACGCCGGCGACGAGCAGGTAGCTAAAGGCGAGCGTCGGTGATTGTGCGACGCCAATGCGTTCGCCGTGCATGAAACCGAAGAACGTCATCACTGCACCGGCGCCCGCAAACATGGCGGCCTTGCTGAAGTTTCGGTCGATGATGAAGACCGCGACTGCGGTCAGGATGAGGCCGCCGAGGATCGCGCCTCCACCGAGCACCTCCAATCCGTGATACAGCACGCCTTCGTTGCGCATCGCGCCGATGAGCGCCTCCTTCTTCTCCGGTGAGAGCGCGGGCATGATCGTTCCGGCCGCAGCGAGCGCGCCGTTGATCGCGGTGATGCCCCAGGCCGCAAGGTGCGGGGTAAGTCCGAGCACGATGGCTGGTGCATGTTCTTTCGGCGTTTCCTGGAAAGCCTGCGAGCCGATGAGCATGCCGATATAGAGCAGGATCGGCAGGATCGCGATGACTGGGATGAGCGCGAGCATTGTCGAGATAATCCCGAACCAACACAGCACGATGACCATGACGCCGGTCGCAGCCGAGTAACCGATACGGCCACCCATCGCCTTCCATCCGGGATGCCCGATGTACACCGCGTTGATGAATGGGTTTCCCATCAGGCAACCAATAAGGCTCACCACGCCGTCCGCGCAGAGCACGCGGGTGGTGGGATACTCGTCGCCGGCGACTTCCGCGCTCTCCACGTTATCGATCGCTTCCACAAGGTCGTAGATGCCGAAGGGGATCGCGGTCACCAGCAGGATGCCGAGGAATTCAAAGCCGCCAAAAACGTGGCTGAACGCCGGAACGGGAATGCGGAAACCAAAGTTCGTGAACGATGCCGTGAGCGCCTCCAGCTTCATCCCACCGAAACTGAACCCCAGCGCCGTGGAGCCCCACGCGATGAGCGTCCCGACGGCGATGGCCACGAGACCAGCGGGAATCTTCCCGTATTTCACACCGCCCATCCAACTCAGCAGGATGACCGCAAAGCAGACGAGGCCGATGACCGGAGTCATGAACATCTCGAGCGCCGGCTTCATGGAAATGAACGTGATCGACACTCCCGCGAGCGTGCCGAGCAGCGCAGCGCGCGGCGTGATCTTCCGAATCCACGGCCCGATGAATCCACCGATCATCAGCACGAAGCTTTGCACAAAGACCCAGGTAAGTCCGGCCTCCCAGCCTTTGATCGGATCACCGGTCTTCAGGGTGATCGGCAGCATGATGACAAAGACGACGACGAACATGTGCGGCACGCTCGTGCCCGACGGGAGCGCGCAGACATCGGTGCGCCCGGTCTTCTTCGCGAGGCGATACGCGAGCCAGGCGTAGTACATCGTGGAGAGACACAGCATCAGTCCGGTCGCTGGCAGGATGCGGCCAAAGACGATGTCGTCCGGCATCTTCAAGACAAAGCGCAGGAGCGCGGTGAGCGTCAGGAGGTTGACGAGGATATTGGTGCCGAAGCCAAAGAAGGCATTCCAGTCTCCGGGCACCCAGATTTTGGGTTTGGTGGTTGTCATGTGGTGGTGTGGTTGGCGGTGGAAAGTGCGCGCGTCGTTACGCGC
>JANPIS010000275.1:0-3974 GCA_031425095.1 Chthoniobacteraceae bacterium | reverse complement strand
GGTGACGCCTTCGACCCACAGCGTCCCGACGCTCACGGGGAATGCGATCAACATGATCGCGGCGGGTAACTCAGTCGTCTTTAACACGCATCCCGCCGCCGCAAACTGCGCCGCGATTGCGATCAAAGCTTACAACGAAGCCATCTTCGCCGAGATCGGCATTTCCGACCTGCTCACCACGGTGGTGAAGCCGACGCTCGATACCTTCGACATCATGTGCAAACACCCGAAGGTGCGCCTGCTGTGCGTCACCGGCGGTCCCGCTGTCGTCGCAGCCGCGATGAAGACCGGCAAGCGTGCGGTGTGCGCCGGCCCGGGCAATCCGCCAGTGGTTGTCGATGAAACCGCCGACCTTGATGTCGCGGCGAAGTCGATCATCCAAGGCGCGAGCTACGACAACAACCTGCTCTGCATCGGCGAGAAGGAAGTTTTTGTCGTGGAGGCTGTGGCCGACAAACTCATCGCTGCACTCAGGCGCGCCGGTGCCGTGCAACTGGATGCGAAACAGATCGAGGCACTCGCGGACAAGGCGTTCGTTTTCCCGCAGGGCAAAGGCGCAGGCTGCCCGCACCCAGTCGTGAATCGCGATCTCGTCGGCCGCGACGCCGCAGTGCTCGCGAAGGCCATCGGCCTCGACGTGCCACCTGCTACGCAACTCCTCTTTGGCGAGACGAAGGCCGATCACATCTTCGTCGATGAGGAGCAGATGATGCCGTTCATCCCGGTCGTCCGCGTGCCCAATGTGGACGCTGGCATCGAGGAGGCGATAAAGGCCGAGCACGGTTACAAGCACACCGCGATCATGCATTCGCAGAACATCCGCAACCTGACCAAGATGGCGCAGATCGTGGACACCACGCTCTTCATCAAGAACGGCCCGTGCATGACCGGCCTCGGCCTTGGCGGCGAAGGTTTCCTTAGCTTCTCGGTCGCCACACCGACCGGCGAAGGCGTGACCACGCCGATGACTTTCACCCGCTCACGCCGCTGCGTGATGGTCGAGAACTTGAACCTTTTCTAAATGCGCCTCGCGACGATCAAAGGTCACGTGACATCGACGGTGAAGCACAAGAGCCTCGATGGCTGGCGGTTTCTCCTGGCGATGCCGGAGAGCCCTGACCTCGCGCCGCAGATTGTCCTCGATTCGCTCGGTGCGGGCATCGGGCAGAAGGTGCTCATCTCGAGTGACGGCAGTGAGGCTCGCAAGATGGTCGGCGACGAACGCAGTCCCGCGCGGTGGACGGTGCTCGGCATTATCGATCCGGAAAGGGATCTCGCGCTGTGATGAACATCCACCATCCAACATCCAACTTACAACATCCAATGGCGCGCCCGGCAGTCCGACAGGTCCATTGGATGTTGGATGTTGGATGTTGGATGTTGGATGTTTCCGCCTTCACAGAGGAGGAGAGTGTATGAGAATGGGCACCGTCATCGGTCGCGTGACTCTCTCCGTCCGGCACAAGCGTTACTCCGGCGAGCGTCTCCTTCTGACCCTGCCGTGGAAGACCGATACCTTCAACGGCGAGGACAAACATGACCCAGCCATTGTCGTCTATGACGAACTCGGTGCCGGTGTCGGCCAGGACATCGCCATCAGCGAAGGACGCGAAGCAGCCTGCCCTTTTCCCACCCCAACCCCAGTCGACGCTTACTGCGCCGCGCTGGTCGATGAATTCTTCTACAAGGAGTAACTAACCCATGACACTAATCGCCCAAAAGGAAGCCGCGGACTTTGTGAAGACCGGCGCCAAAGTATTTCGCCAAAATGCCGACATCCGGATTACGCCCGGCGCGAAGGACATCTTCACGGAAGCTGGAATCAAAGTCGTCTATGACGATGGCGCACCGGCTCCCACGACGAGTTCCGCGGCACCGACGGCGGGCGCTTCCAGCAGTGGCTATAGCCCGGAGGATGTGCGGCTCTTCAACTCAAAGGAAGCCAACGAGATCAAGGAGCAGATCTGCGACATCGGTCGCCGCATCTGGATGCGCGAATATTGCGACGGTAATGGCGGCAACATCTCAGCGCGGCTTGGCCCAGATCGTTTCATCTGCACGCCGACTGGCGTGAGCAAGGGCTTCATGAAGCCCGATATGATGTGCATGGTCGATGGGAAGGGCACGCAGTGCGGCGGCACTTGGAAACGATCCAGCGAGATCACGACCCACATGGCGATCTTTCACTCGACGCCCGAAGCGGCGTCCGTCTGCCACGCGCATCCGGTCCACGCGGGAGCGTTCGCGATCAAGGGCATGCAGCCGCCGCCGCGCTTGATCCCCGAGCTGGAAGTCTTCGTCGGCACGGTTGCTTACACGCCATACAAGACGCCTGGTTCGCCAGAGATTGCCGCCGAGATTTACCCGCTCGCACCGAAGCATCAGTCCATCCTCATGGGGAACCACGGTGTCATCTGCTGGGGTAAGTCCGTTGAGGACGCTTACTTCAAGATGGAGATTACCGATGCTTACTGCCGCACCGTAATCCTTGCGCAAGCCATCCCCGGCGCTGCGTCCATCCCATGCGAGAAGCTGCCCGAGCTGCTCACGATCAAGAAGAGCCTGGGCCTGCCGGACGATCGCTACGACCTCAAGCCCGCTGGGCTGTGTGACGTCGATCCATGGACGCAGATGTGCGGTTCGCACGGCTGCTCGTCGCCCGTCACCCCTTTCAACCCCATGACGAACAGCGCATCTGCGAGCGACGCCGATGTCGAGGCCCTCGTGCAAAAGCTCACCAACGAAATCGTCGCCAACCTCTCCAAGTAATCCCATGAAAGTAGCCATCATCGGCGGCGGCGGCCGCGTCGGTTCCTGCGCAGCATTTGCCCTCCAGTGCTCGGGCATCGTGAAAGACATCATCGTCCTCGACGCCAATCAGGCCACGGCCGAAGGCGAAGCGCTCGACCTGCTCCACGGCGCAGCCTTTTGCGCGGATCAAAACATATACGCCGGCACTTATGCCGACTGCGCGAGTGCGGACATCATCTGCATCACCGCCGGCCTGCGCCGCAAGCCGGACGAGTCGCGCCTCGACCTCATCAACCGGAACGTCAGCCTGTTCGTCGGCATCCTGCAGAGCCTCAAGCAAGCGGGCCTCAAGAAGGACGCGATCGTCTTCGTCGTCTCCAATCCCGTCGATATCCTCACGCAGCTCGCGGTCGAGCAAACCGGCCTGCCTGCCGCACAGGTGCTCGGCCTAGGCACCGTGCTCGACACCTCGCGCTTCTGCTCGCTCATCGCGCAGTCGCTCAAGCTCCCGCCGACGCAGGTCCGCGCGATGATCCTCGGTGAACACGGCGACACCATGCTGCCGGTGTGGTCCTCGGCGAGCGTCGATGGATTCCCGCTGCTGAAATTCCCCGGCGTCACGCCCACCTTCCAGACCCAGATCTTCGAGCGCACGCAAAAGAGCGGTGCCGAAGTCATCTCGCGCAAAGGCGGCGCCGGCTGGGCCGTCGGCGTGGCGATCCGCGAAGTGATCGACTGCATCGCCTTGGATCGCCGCCGCATCCTGCCCGTCTCCAGCCTCGTGCGCGGTCCTTACGGCATCCGCGACGTGTGCATCAGCGTCCCCACGGTGGTCGGTCGCGGCGGCGCGTTGCAACACATCGAGCTGGAACTCTGGCCCAAGGAACGCCAGGCCCTCGAGACCTCGGCGAAGGCGCTGCAGGACACACGGGCGAAGATCAAGTAGCGCTTCTTCCGCTGCTTGCCCGAGTGGACTCGGAGCGATACGGAAGGACGCCACGGAACGCTGGAAGTTCTGCGCGTGCACTTTGGTCCCGACTCATTCGTGACAGTGTGGACTGACCGAGCTCCTCGCGCGAACCGTTGCTACGCTGATGCCATTCTCTGACTCACCTCCCGCCCCTGATTCGGTTCCGGTTTTGCCCACTGCGCAGCAAGCCTGCGCGTGGGCGCTCTGGATCGCGGTGACTTTGGGACTTCTGCTCGGTGGCAGTAATCTTGGG
>JANPIS010000274.1:0-6137 GCA_031425095.1 Chthoniobacteraceae bacterium | reverse complement strand
AGCTTTACCTCGACCACGCCGACCAACTCTTTCGCCGCACCCCGGCGAAGTAAGCCGCAGCCTTGATCCCATGACCATCGACATCCAGCGCCAGCTCAGCGTCGCCATCGAAAATCAGCCGGGCCGGCTCGGGCAAATCGGGCGACTGCTCGCCGGGCGCGGCCTGCACATCGCAGCCTTCAGCGTCATCGACAACGTGGAGCAAGGCATGGTGCGGCTGATGACGAGCGACCCGGCCTCGGCGCGCGAGGCCTTGCAAGGCGCGGGGTTGCCGGTGGTCGAGGTCGAGGTGCTGGTGGTGGAAATGACGGATCGCATTGGCAATCTCGCGCTCGTCGGTGAGGCCCTCGCCGCCGCCGAGATCAACATCGAATACGCCTACGCCTCCACCGCGGAAGTCGGGCATGCTGGGCGGCTGATCGTCAAGACACCGAACCCGCGTGCGGCGCGCGACGTCCTCGCTGCCGTGCGGGAAAGCTGATGCGCAGTGCCTTGCCAGCCGCCGCCGTCGGGATTCTGCCGGTCGGGGCGCTCGGGGTGGCATTCTTCCACCACCTGACGCGCGAGCTGTGCGCAGTGGACGGTCGCGTGCAATTCATCGAACGACGCGGGTCGGCGCATGGAAGCGCTTTGCGCGAGCAAAGTTCGCTGATCATCGCGGACGAGGGCCGCGCGCACTCCGTCCCGGCGGCGGACATTTGCCGTCCCGATCTGCTCGCCTGCCACGCGGCTGGCTGGCTGCCGGAAGTGCTCCTCGTCTGCACGCAGACGGATCAGCTTCTCGCCGTGATCGGTGACTACGTCTCGCTGCTGGAGCGACTCCACGCCGCGCACGGCCTCGAAACGGCGCTCGCGCGACTGCCGCTCCTCGTCCTGTGCAGCAACGGCATCTACCACGAGCGCGTGCGGCGCTTCCTCGTCGAGCTGCTCGAAGAAGCGATGCTCTACGGCCGCCTGCCGGACCTGTGGGGCGGCGCGATGAGTCGCATCGTTGGCAAGCTGCTCCGCGGCGTGACGGTCCAAACCGGCCACCGCGAGGGCACCGGCAGCGCTGCGATCTTTCACCCCGGCCCGCGTGGCCGCACGACGCTCGCGGGCGGCGATCCCACCGAGCGGCAGCGCTGCGCGGCACTGCTGGCCAGTCTCGGCGGCTGGTTCGAAGCGGCGGACACGGCCCCGCCGGTGCGCGTCGAGTTCGACAAAGCGCTCATCAATCTGTGGGGAAATTTGCTCGGACAATTGAGGGCCATCGATGAAACCGGTGCGTTTCGTCTTCTCAAAGTGCGCGACATTTTCCCCGACACCGAATGCCCTGAACTGCGCGAGCTGGCCCGGCACGTTTTCGCCGTCGGGCGTGCCGTGCAGGCCTATCGCGACGACGAAGACTTCGACTCACTTTACCGCACCGCGCTGGCTATCGCCGCCGGGCCGCGCGAGCATGTCCCCTCCAGCCTCCAATGGATCGAAGCACAACTCCGCGCTGGCACGCTGCAGCCGCAGCTCACCCCGACGGAGACCTGGCTGCTCGACCCGCTCACGCGCTACGCCCGCACCGCCGGGCTGGACGATGCCGCCCAATACTTCACCACCCTCAGGCTATGCATCGAGCGGCGCCTCGCGGCGGCCATCGCCCGGCGCGGCAGCGATGAAGCCGCGCACATGGGGGAAGCGCTGCGCCGCCCGCAACCTGTGGCCGAGACACTCGGCATCCCCTTGCAGTTCCCCGCCTAAATCACACCGCATCCATTCACCGAGGTGAGGGCCAGGCAGTAGTCAGCGACCCCGCCCCCCAAAAAATGAAAAACCAACCTTGTTCAAAAACGGTCGTGGCCTGGCTTTGCAGCGCGGCTCTTCTCTCCGCGGCCGAGCCCGCCGCGCCTGGCAATCTTCTGCCAAACGGAAACTTCGAACCGACCAAGGAGGGCGAGGCGGTGCAGGGTTGGGAACTTCCGCCGAAGGACTGGCAGGCACAGAAGGGATTCACTGCGGCGATCCTTGAGGAGAAGGATGGCGCGGGCGCGGCGAATCACTGGCTCGGCCTCACCTCCAGCGCGCCGGCGCTCACCGTCACCGCGAGCACGAACGTCGCGCTCCCGCTGGGCACGCGGAGCGTGCGGCTCGCCGGGCGATTCCGCGTGGAGAAACTCGCCGTCGCCGCGACGCCGAACTGGACCGGGGCGTTTATCGGCGGCACCGTGCTGGATGCGGCGAAGAAGAAGATCGGCGGGCTCCCGACCGGCTTTCGTTTTCGCGAGGCGACGGGCGGCTGGGTGAAAAAAGAAGCCGTCCTGAAACTCCCCGAGGGCGCCGCGTTCCTCCTGCTCCAGCCCGGAATCTTTCTGGCCAGCGGCGACTTCGCCGTGGACGACCTTGAAGTTTTGGCGGTCGCTGCGCCGGTCGCCACTGCGCAGAGCGCTCCGAAGACCGCGACGCAAGACCCGCCCTCCACCGCCACGATGCTCGCGCTCGATTTCAATGACGACGCCGCGGCGTTTCCGGCGATGGAGAGTTTCAGTTCGGGCGGTGCTGGTCAGATGGCGAGGATGGTGGATGGGGAAGGCACGATCGACACTTTCCGCGGCCAGCGCTCGGGCGCGGTGATCCTTGAGATAGATACAAGGAAGACGCGCAAGGCATGGAGCGCTGGGGCGCGGACGCCGTTGATCGCGGTAGTGAATGCCGAGACCGCGCTCGCGAAGCTCACGCTTTCCTTCGACCTCCAGACGAGCCAGCCGCGCCCGGTGCGCATGCGACTCGCCTCATTCGACACGAAGCGTAAGCAGACCGGCGGCCTTGAAAAATGGGTGTATCCGCCGGTCGCGGGTTCCTTTTACCGACACTCGCTCGACCTTTCGGAGATGAGCGCGTGGAAGGGAAAATTCGATCCGGCCGCGCCGTTCATCCAGCTCTCTTGGGAGATCGCGAGCGACGCGCCGCAGCCCTGGCCCAAGGCCGATGGGTTGATCGTGCGCGTAGATAATGTGAGCCTCACCCGGCCGGGTTATTACGTCTCCGCGTCCGGCTCGGACAAGGCCGATGGCCGCACCGAGGCGACCGCCTTTTTGACGATCAAGAATGCCGTCGCCGCGGCGCAGGAGGGCGACACGGTGCTGGTGATGGATGGCGTCTATCCGCTCGGCGGCGGCGTCAGTTTCGAGAAGAGCGGGACGCCTGCGAAATGGATCACGCTCAAGCGCGCACCGGGCGCGAAGCCACGGTTGGAGTTCGCGAGCTGGTCAGGATTCGCGTTCAAGAAGGGCGCGGCTTTCGTGGAGATCAATGGGCTGGAGATCGTGGGCAATGCGCGCAACGTCACGCTGGAGGAGGCGACCGAGAATGGACGCGCCGAGAAGCCCGACGGAAAGTTCAATGGTTCGGCGATTTCCATCGAAGGCAAGACACTGGAGGAAGGTCGCACGGTGAAAGACGAAAAGCCGCACCGCGACCGCGCGGATCGACCGCATCACATCCGGGTCATCGGCTGCAATATTCACGACGCCTGCGGCGCCGGCATCGCGATAATGCTGGCGGACTACGTCACCATCGAAGGCAACACTGTGAGCGACTGCGCGGTGCGTTCCCGCTACGCGCACAGCGGCATCACGCTGTATTGGGCGTGGAATTTCGATGCCTCGACCGAGCACCGGAATTTCGTGCGCAACAACGTCGCCGCGCGCAATCGCACGATGGTCGCGTGGCTTCCGCCGTGGGAGAAGGATCGCTCCAAAGCGCGCTTATCGGATGGCAATGGCATCATCATCGACGACTTCATCCAGCATCAGCCCGGCGCGCCCGGCGAGCCGAACGTGGGCCGCACGCTCGTGCAGAACAACCTCGCGCATCACAGCGGCGGCGGCGGCGTCCACGTCTTTTCCAGCGACCGCGTGGACCTCGTGAACAACACGACGTACGCCAATTCCCAGACGCCCGAGATCGACACCGGCGACATCGACACGAGCTGGTCGCGCGACTGCCGCGTCCTCAACAACATCGCCGTCGCCAGCCCCGGCAAGACCGTCCACCGCAATCGCAACCGCGAAAACAAACCCGAGGCGAGCAACGTGTGGCAGGGGAACGTGCTCTTCGCCGACGGAGAAAAGAAGGTGCTCGATTTCAGCGAAAACGACACGTGGGCCGACCCGCTCCTGATTGCCCCCGCACCCGACGCGCTGCCCGCATCCTTCGGCCTCCAGTCCGGCAGCCCCGCGCGCGGCACCGCGATCGACGGCCCGCTCGTGAGCAGCCTCGCCCTGTTCGGCACGCCGCGGCCCTCCGCAGGAAAGATCGACTGTGGCGCGATGCAAAGCAGTTCCTCCAAAGTGAAGAAAAGCGACGCCGCCGAGGGTAGTAAACCGCCCTCCAAACGGAAACGCTCGCGTTGAAGCGGGCTCTCTCGCCCGTCCGCCCATCGAGTGAGACTCTGCATCCTGCTCCTCCTCGCACTTTTCGCCAGCCAGCTGCGCGCGCAGAATCCTCGCCTGTCCGCCGCGCTGGCGGACGATGCGTGTGAGCATTTGCCGCCGCATCCGCGCCTCTCCGCCGGAGAGCCACGTTGGGAGATTTTGAAGCAGCAGATCGCGAGCGATGAGGTTTCGCGCCAGATCTTCGCCGTGGAGCGGGATTCGGCCGAACGTGTGCTCGGTCTGCCGCCGGTCGCTTACGTGGACACGGGGGCGTTCTGGCATGGGCCGATGCGGCAGGTGCAGGGGCGCATCCTTGCCTTGGCGATGACTTATCGGCTCACGGGCGAGGCGCGGTTTTTGGCGCGGGCGAAAGTGGAGATGCAGACGATGGTGGATTTGTCGAACTGATGAGGTTCGAGATTTCGCGTTGAATCAAATCATCGCGGCACAACTCGCGTGCGAACCAAAACATGATCGGTTCGTAGCCGAGTGCGGAGCCCGCCGCCACTTCACGCTCCTTCCCGATCGCACCGTAATCATTCGCGATGAATGGAAGATTAGCGACAAGTCGACCGAAGTCTCCTGTCAATGGCTGACCCAGGCAACGGCCACGACCGAGCCAGACGGCTTTGTGCTGAGGCAGGCGGGCGGAACATTGCATCTGCGCGCGACGGCATCATCGCCGCTCACTCGAATCCGCGATGATGCTCGCTCCGGCCTGACCCGCGAAAATGAGTCCCGGCAGGGACAGCAAGATCAACCGCCCGGTCGTGCTGTTGCGGGACCCTGAAACGGGCGTGCTCTCTCTTCCGGCGCTCTCGTTCGACCGCGACGTGGCACATCACCGTGCCGTGGCAGAAGGCCGCCCGCGCGATGCAGAGGAAGACATTTCAGCAGAGTCGCTCAAACAGTCAGTCGCCGCCGAAGAATTTCTTGAAAGAGCGGAAGATGCTTTGGCCAACGGAGCGTTTTTCTCCGGTTTCCTTGCGGGTGCGTTCGGTGAGGAGGGTGCCTCGGTGCTGGGCGCAGGGCTTTTCGGGGACGCAACTCGGGGGGAGTTCGGCGGTGTAGGTGGTGCCGGCGTTTTCGCAGCCGCCGGTGGCGAGAAGTCCGGAGCTGGAGCAGGCGAGGATGCGCTGGAGGGGGGCGGGGGGGGAGAAAGGTTTGGCTGGGTAACGGGCGGCGGGGGCCTCGTTCATGACGCTGGTCCAGATGGGCAGGGCGAGGGCGGAGCCGTAGCCGCGGGCCATGACTTTCTCGGGTTGATCGAGGCCGACCCAGACGCCGCAGGTGAGGCTCTGGGTGTAACCGACAAACCAGGCGTCGCGGTATTCGTTGGTGGTGCCGGTTTTGCCGGCGGCGGGTTTGGTAAAGCCGAGTGTCTTGGCGCTGGCGCCGGTGCCGCGTTCGATGGCTTTGCGGAGGGCGTCGGTGATTTCCCACGCGACGCCGGAGTCGACGACGCGGGCCTGGACGTGGGCGGCGCGGTAGATCATCTCGCCGGAGACGTCGTCGATGCGCTCGATGATGTAACTCTGCCGGCGCACGCCGCCATTGGCAAAGACGGTATATGCGGCGGTAAGGTCGGTGAGCTTGGCCTCGAAGGCGCCGAGATAGACGGAGGGTTGCTCGGGCATTTCGGCGATGCCGCAGGCGCGGGCGAGTTTGGCGATCTCGGAAAGTCCGGCGCGTTCGCCGACGCGGACGCTCATGGTATTGCGGGAAAGGATAAGG